>CAZUPX010000793.1:0-1986 GCA_964622155.1 uncultured Planctomycetaceae bacterium
CCAGCGCGGCCAGCAGCAGCCACGCGGTGGCGTGGATCGAACGCTGATGATCCGGGTGCGCTGAGTTCAACTGATTTGACATTTTGAGGTAGCGACTAGCGGCGGAGTCGCCCAGAGTTGGTCAAGGGGCGGCAATTATCGCGACAACCCGCCACGACACAATGCGAGAATGACGTGTGCCCCCAGTTAAAACGCCAACAGGCTGGAACACGGATCGCCCGGTTTCCCCAAACTGCGCCCGATCGCGCTCGGGGCGAGGTGAACCGCCTATACTGACGTGCATGAGCCAGCCGGCCGCTCAGCATTCCCGACGCTTTCGTTTCAGCTTGCGAGCGCTGTTGCTCTTCTGCGCGCTGGTGGCCGCCACGATCGGCATCCTATTTTATCGGCTCCGCGAAGAACAACGACACGTGGACGCAATTGTCGCGGCGGGCGCGTGTTTCTGAATTATCGATCCGGAGAGGGGCGGTCATGGGCAGCGATATTCACGCTTACATCATCAATCTCGAATCAGCGGTGGAGCGTTGGAAATACGTCGAAGCCAACTTCGGCCACACCGGAATTCCCTTTTCTCGTATCTCCGGCGTCAATGGTCGCGAATTGGAACTGCCCGTGGCGGAATACTGCGAGACGCGGTACCGACTCTATCATGGCAAGCGGACCAATATGGCTGAGATCGGTTGCTATCTGAGCCACGTCAAAAGTCTGCAGACGTTTCTGGCATCCTCCCACGAGTACGCCATCATCTGCGAAGACGACACTTTGCCAAAACGGGATTTGAAGAGCGTGCTACAAGCCGCGATCGACT
This sequence comes from uncultured Planctomycetaceae bacterium, assembly GCA_964622155.1. GTDB lineage: Bacteria > Planctomycetota > Planctomycetia > Pirellulales > PALSA-1355 > CAZUPX01. The sequence continues at coordinate 809 of CAZUPX010000793.1, forward strand.
ACTGTCAGACGTGGGATATCCTCCGGCTCTGCGGCGGTTATTGCAATGCGCGTCCGGTTCCCTACGCAACGCTGCCCCATGGGTATTCGCTGTCCGTGACCTTCACGCGCCTCAGCGGCGCAGGAGCGTACATGGTCAATCGGCGCGTGGCGGAGATCCTGACTAGAAAGCTGCTTCCGATGCGAGTTCCGTTCGACCACGCGCTCGATCGCGAATGGTTCTACGGACTGAGGGCAGCCAGCCTGACGCCGCTGCCTATCGACCAGCTTGACCATGCCTTCACAACGCAGATAGCCGATCCGGCAGAATCCAAACACTACAAACTTCCGTGGTTTCGGCGGTACTTGACCGTGTTTCCGTACCGGACATTCAACGAGAGTGCACGCATCATCAACCGCTTGCAACAACTGCGGCGTTGCCAGCGATTCGTCGAACAACGCTTGCAGCCGACAAAAGCGGCTTGAGTGCATCCAAGCAATCGAGAAATTGACATTCTCGTTCAATTGCTCAAGGAAATTGGTCTATTACCGTCCTCCAGGTGGCGCGATTGAACGGGTCTCGGTTCAGGCGGCCGAGCGCTGGCGGCCTCGTTGAAGCCATCGTCTAGCGCTGCACTGCAACCATCTGCGGCCGTGTCGAAGTCGTCGCTCCTGAATCTGCATGAGCTCATAAACCATCGTAAGCCGCGACGGTCGCCATCCGGCCCAGGCGGTGCGATCGAGCGACTCGAAAAACCGATGGCAAAAAGGATGAGGACACAGCGGTCGCCAGGGCTTAAAGCGCGTCGTGAAGTGCACAATGAAGGGGTCGTCGCGCAACTGCGCATACGTCTGCTGATCGAAGGGACTGTGCCTCGCCGTCGGATACGTAAAAATGTGCGAACCTTGGTTCCAACGCGCGTCGAGCTGGCCCCACAGACCAGCGAGCACGACGTTCAAGGCGTATTGATCCCACCAGAAGATATGCTGTCGATGCTTTTCAAGACACTTGAACAAACGGCCATGCACGTCGGCATCCCGCCAGGCCGCCAAGTCGATCAACATGACACCGGCATTGAAGTACGGCGCTCCCGGTCTTAATCCGAGCTCACGATAGTTGGGCACCGGTCGAATCGAGGCCAAATGGGGCTCGCAAAGCTCATAGTTCGGCAACACTTGACACGAGTCCAAGTAGGGAGC
>CAZUPX010000794.1:0-3016 GCA_964622155.1 uncultured Planctomycetaceae bacterium
GGTTTCCGTCGCCAGTTGCCAGGCGCTTTCCGTCGGCTGAAAACGTGACGGCCTCGATGGCGTGGTCGTGTTTGTGCGAGCGAGTTTTTTTGCCCGATTGCAGATCCCACAGATCGAGGTTTCCGTCGGCATCGCCGCTGGCCAGTGCTCGCCCATTCGGTGAGACGCCGATCGACAGCACTTCGGCCGCTTGAGTTGCAAAGTCGCGCAGGTGCTTACCGCCGCTGGAGTCCCAAAGCGACAGCAGTCCGCCCTTCCCCGGCAGCCAGCCGGCCACGACGACCTGGTCGCTGTGGGGAATGAGTTCAATCGCGGTCACCTGGCTCGACGGAAGCGGCAGCGTCGTTTGCAGCCGGCCATCGTGGGTCGACCAGATACGCACCTCGCTGGGCTGCACGCGGCCGACGTTGGCATCGCCCGAGAAGTATGTCTTATAGCGAGCGGCGAACGAAGGCTCGTCGGCCCCTCGGCGATTCGAATAGCGGACGTCGAGCGTCGCGGTCGCGAATCGCTTGCCGTCGGTGGACGCAGTCACCGAAGAAATGATGTCCGTCAAACCCGGCAGGCGATGAACCAACTTGCCCGTTGAGATATCGACAATGTCAACGGTGCGATCCGCCCCGCCGCTGGCCAGCAGCCGGCGATCGGGAGAAACGGCGACGGCCATCACGTCCTCGCTGTGCGACCAGACCTTGTCCCCGCGCGCCGGGATCGAGTCGTCCCCTTGCAGGTCAAGCGACAGAAGCTCCCTGCCGGCTGCCACAAGGACCGTTGTCGGCGCGACGAACGCGACCTGGCGAACATGTACGTTTCCCATTTCAATCTTTCGAGCCGAGCCGCTCGAGCGATCCCATGACCACAGGTAGCCAACGGGAGTGCGGTCGAGAAACGACCGATTGCCGCTGCCGGTGGCCACGATGCGCTTGCCATCGGGTGAAATGGCGACGGCATTGAGCGGCTGCGTCGGACCATCGAGCGTGGCCTCTAAAGTGCCAGCGGGCACGCTCCACAGCCTGACTTTCTTGTCGTCGGCGGCGGTCGCCAGTGTCTTGCCATCCGACGAGAACGCGATTGCCTTAACGCCCTTGGCCGGTGGCTTGAGCGTGGCAATGACGTTGCCCGATGATGCATCTCGCAGAACGACGCCGTCAGGGGCCGTCGCCAAGATTCGCCCGTCCGGAGAAAAGGCCACGGCATTCAGCACGCGGAAATCGATGGGCTTGCCCTTATAAATGAACGGGGCGGCAGCGGATGACGAAGCAACCGCGGCGACGGTGCCGGCCTGCTCCTCAAATTCCTGCGCGATCCGGCCCGAGGCGGTGTCCCACAGAATGACCTCCTTGCCGAAGAACCCTCCGACCGTGGCCACGAGACGCCCGTCGGGTGAAAAGGCCAGCCCGTTGATTCCCCGCGTCGCGTCCTCTCCGTGAATCGACCTGAGCCGGCCCGTCGTGGAATCCCAAATGCGCAAGTGGCCGTCGTTCGCGCCGGTCGCCAGCATCTTGCCGTCAGGAGAGAAGGCAATCACCGTCACCGAGTGCTCGTGCGGTCCCAAGAAGATCGGCGACTCTCGGTAGTGCAGAACAATGGGCGGAGCTGCTGGCGGCTTGGCCGCGGCAGGCGCGAGCCCCGGCGAAAAATGGCCAAAAAACGCCCCAGCGCAAACTGCGATCCACGGGATTTGCAACTGCATTAGTGATTCTCCTCGTCGTGAATTCCGCATTTTGACGGGCTGCCCAACGGTCAGTTTAATTCCGTCAGTACGCAGTTTATAATTGTTTTTACTATCATTCATAATGGTTATTGTTGTGTGATTCTGCGATGGGCTGCGACATACCGTCTTTGTCGACCGATCAGATCGCCGCGATCGTCGAGGTCGCGCGTCAGGGAAGCCTCCGCGCTGCCGCAGATGCCCTGTTCATCACGGAGCAGGGAGTGCGAAATCGCCTGCTAGCGCTAGAGCGACGTCTGGGCGTGGAGCTCTATCACAAGAGCCGGGGACGTCGCAGTGCGACTCCACTGACCGAGCAGGGCCGCAGGTTCCTGCCACGCGCGATTGAGTTCCTCGGGCAGGCACGCCAGCTCGCCGAGTCGTTTAGCGCGACCAGCGAAGCCCATGAGATCCACGTCGCCGCCAGCGAGTATCTGATCCTGTACGTTCTGATTGACGTCGTCAAGCGGTTCCATGCGTCACTTCCGAACGTCGTGGTGCGCCTGGGCAGTCACACCGAACGGGAAATCGAAGAGCTGTTGCTTGCGAACTCGGAAGTCGCGTTCGGAGTTGCCGCCCCTTATGAGCCGTCGCCCCGACTGGAGTACCGCCACCTGTTCTCCATGAATTGGAGCCTGATCGCGCCGGCGCACCATCCAATCGTGCGTCGCCGCAGCGTGTCGCTTCGAGAGCTGACCAAGATCCCTTTAATCCTGTTCGAACGCGGCTCGACGGGACGCCAACACGTCATCGATGCCTTCCACGCTCAGGGGCTGTCGCCCGAAATCGAAATGGAGACCACCAACACGGAGATCATTGTGCGGATGGTCGAGGCCGGGCTCGGCGTGTCGATCGTTCCGCTGTTGCCAAACGGCGCCGTCACGAAAGGGCGCCGCGTGGTGATCCGCAGCCTGGCCAAACAAATCCGTCCGATCCTGTCGGGCGTCTTATTGCGGCGCGGTGAGGAACTCTCGGCGCCAAGCAAAGCGCTGATTGCGCTCTTGGAGCAACCGCGTTCGCGGCGGAGTTGACCGCCACTGGTTGCGCGAGTCGCCATCAACCGACTGACCGAGATTTACGCGGAAGTGCAATCGATTCGTGCATGACCGAACGCTGACCACGCCGCAATCCGCCGGCGGTCGTGGCTCTACAGCGATATGCTCGACATGCAGCGGTTGGGGGCAGCCGAATGACGATGTTGAATGAACGCGGAACCGATGCCAATGCTTACAGTTGCATCTGAGCCCAACGCAACTACCGAAGGTGGGACTCGAACCCGCACGCCCCCAGAGGGCACTGGATTTT
>CAZUPX010000795.1:0-5995 GCA_964622155.1 uncultured Planctomycetaceae bacterium
TGCTCGACTTGATCGCCGGCGGGCCCAATTGGAGCTGGTCGGCGCTCGCAAGCAGGCCGAAAGCGACGTGAAAGTGCGCTATGCGAAGAAATCCCTCGAGTTGGCCGAAGCAGAGCTGCGTCGAGCGCAGGACTCTCAAAAGCGGCTCGCTCAAAGCGTCTCCCAATCCGAGCTCGATCAACTGCGAATTGCCGTGCAACAGAGCGCCTTGCAAGTCGAGCAAGCCGAGGTGGAGCTGGATCTTGCGCGGAGTGTGCGAGAGCTCAAGGAAAATGAAGTCGCCGTCGCCGAACACAGCATCCGCCAGCGGCGCATCGTCTCTCCGTTGTCCGGATTCGTGGCCCAGGTGCATCGGCACCAAGGCGAGTGGGTGCAGCCGGGCCAGACCATTTTGCGAATCCTGCGGCTCGACCGCCTGCGCGCCGAAGGCATGGTTAACGCCGCCGCCGTGCAGGGCGACGTCAATGGTCGCGACGTCAAGCTGACCGTTTCGATCGACGACGGTCCGCCGGCGGAGTATGCCGGCAAAGTCGTGTTCGTCAGTCCCGAGATCGATCCGGTCAACGGACAGGTGCGCATCTGGGCCGAGATCGACAACGCCGACTTGTGGCTGCGGCCCGGACTTCGAGGATCGATGACAATCGACGGTGCCCCGCGAGCGGCCGCGAGCAAATAATCCCATGCCCGTCATCGCCCCCAGCGAGTCAGCGTCCGAGCGCGCTATCGCTCTTCGGATGCGCCCCGACCTGGAGTTTTGCCGGCAGTCATTCCGCGGCGAACGTTTCTGGGCCGTCAAGGACCCGGTCGCCCTTGCGTATTTTCATTTGCGAGATGAAGAGCATGCGGTGCTCACCATGCTCGACGGTCACACGAGCTTCGAGCGCATCCGCCGCCAGTTTGCGCAGTCTTTTGCTCCTCGCACGCTCAGCGAAGCTCAGTTGCACGCATTCTTGGCCACGCTACACCGCCACGGGCTATTGTTGGCTGAATCGTCGGCGCAGGGAGCGCAACTCCTCGAGCGCCATGACGAGCGACGCCGGTCGCGGCGAGTGCAGACGCTCACCGGACTCCTGGCGATTCGATTGCCCGGTGTCAACCCCGAGCGCGTGCTGGACTGGCTGTGGCCAAAGTGTGCGTTCTTGTTTTCGCGCGCGGCGGTCATTGTCGGCCTGCTCGTAGCGCTGGCGGCCGCGCTGCTGGTGACGGTCGAGTTCGATGCGTTTCGATCGCGGCTGCCGGAATTCCGCTCCATCATCGAAGCGTCGAATCTGCCGTGGCTGTTTGTCGCGCTGGCGGGCACAAAAATCCTGCACGAACTGGGGCATGCTCTGGCGTGTCGGCGATTTGGCGCCGACTGTCACCAGGTCGGGCTCATGTTCTTGGTCTTTACGCCGACGCTGTATTGCAACGTTTCCGACTCATGGATGCTCCCGAGCAAGTGGCAACGGATCGCGGTCGCCGCGGCCGGAATGTACGTTGAGTTGATTCTGGCGTCGATCTGCACCTTTCTGTGGTGGTTCAGCCAGCCAGGGCTGTTCAACTCGCTGTGTCTCGACGTCATGCTCGTCTCGTCGATCGGCACGGTCATGTTCAACGGCAATCCCCTGCTCCGTTACGACGGATACTTCATCCTCTCCGACCTGGTTGAGGTGCCGAACCTGAACACCGAGGCCAGCGCGGCCGTCCGGCAGATTTCGGGCCGATGGTTCCTGGGCTGGAACGCTGCCCCAGATCGCTCGTCGCCGCGTCGCCAGACGCTGCTGGCGTTGTACGCCGTTGCGTCGACCGCCTATCGATGGTTCGTCGTGGTAGTCGTGCTGTGGGGACTGAACGAGATCGCGCGCACCTATCGATTGCAGGCGCTCGTCGTGCCGGTGATCTGCGTGACGCTGATGGCGATGGTTTGGCCCGCCGTGGCTCGGGCGGGCGAGTGGCTGCGCGGTCCGTCGCGGGGGCGTCGTATGGCGCCGACCCGTGCCGCTTTCAGCGGCCTGGTGCTGGCGGTTGTCGTGGCTGTGGTCGCGTGGTTGCCTCTGCCAATGCGCGTGGCGGCGCCACTGGTGGTCGAGTATCGGGATGCCGAGAGCATCTATGTCACCGTTGCCGGCCGCCTGGCGTCAAGTGTTTCCAGCGGCGAGCGAGTTGAGAAGGGGCAGACCGTGGCCGTTCTCGCCAATCCGTCGGTGGAACGGGATCTGGCCAGGCTCACGGCCCATCGCAATCAACAACAGCAGTATCTGACGGACCTTGAGGCCCGGCGGTTACAGGGAGCTATCGACGGATCACAGATTCCACCGGCCACGGCCGCATTGGCCGACGCCGAGATTCGACTTGCGCAGCTCAAACGCGACGCCGAGCGGTTGACGCTCACCGCCCCCATCTCAGGCGTCGTGCTTCCGCCCCCCGCCTTGCCCCGCAAACCACGAGCCGCCGGCATGCTCGATCGTTGGTCGGGCGTACCGCTCGATGACCGCAATCGTGGGGCGTATCTCGACGTGGGCACGCTCGTGTGCCTGGTCGGCGACCCCAACCGATTTGAGGCGATTCTGCACGTCGAGCAATCAGACATCGAACTGGTGGCCGACGGCCAGCACGTGCGGATGACGCTGGACCATCTGCCCGGCGCGATCCTCTCGGGAACGGTCGTCGAGATCGCCAGGCTCGATCTGGATGTCATGCCCGAAGAGCTGGCGGCATCGGGCGATCTGCCCTCGCGCACCGATCGCCGCGGCGCGGAGCATCCGCTCGATACCTGGTATCAGGCCCGCGTGCAATTCGAGCCGGATCCACGGCACCTGGTAGCCCGAGTGCATGGGCGAGCCAAGATTGCCGTGGCCTCGCAGTCGTTGGGCGCTCAGATCATGCGTTGGCTGCGACAGACGTTCAGCCGTTGATGCCATCGTGTGCCAGGCTTACCAGCCTGTTGAAAAATGACATCCTGGCATTTTTCAACCTCGCCAAGTGCGGAGCAAAGCCCCGCACGGCTCGCCCCGATGGAATCGGGGTCATCACATCCGTGTGATGTAGCAGCCTGTCGACAAATCAACAGGCTGTTACGGCAGGGCAATGACAATGCCTGCCACGACTCCGGCCTCGAACAACGCTGCGTCCCAGCGCCACACGCAATCGCCGTAGTCGGGCGGCGGCAGGTCGTCGCAACGGCTGAAACCGTTGGAACAGACGCACGAGCGTGGGCAGCGGACCCACATCTTGTATGGCATGGCGACGACGCGGCCAAAGAAGTGGGCACCCGACACGGCCGGCTGCGCGACGCCCCATGACGCCCCGTATCGCTCCAGTCCGATTTCTTCGAAGTACAATGGGCGGAAACAGATCGTCCAAGGCGTCCACGAACAGACGATCGGCTCACACTCGTTGCAGCCGATGCAGCGGTCGGGAGTCAGCGTATCACCGGGCGCGGCTGCCGACTGAATGGAAGGCAGTTCGCCGGCTGTGGGCCGGATGTCCAAGGGTACGTCGGTCAGGCGCCGTTTGATCCGGTTGAGATCGGCTTCGCCCGGGCCTCGTTTGAACTCGTCTTCGGCGACCACCACCGGCGGCACGATTTCCTCGGCGGCCGTGACCCGCGCGATCGACCGACCGCCTTCCACCAGTTCTTCGAGCACCTCCGCGGCCTCTTCGTCGTCATCCGCCGACTCGGTGTCGATCGAATCGGCCGCAATTGAATCGGACCCGGTTGCGTCTGTGGTGACAAGGGCAGCGGGCTGGTCGTCTGCCGTGGCGTCTTGCGGCGGCGAGTCCTGATCGTCAATCAATGCCATGAAGTCGTCCGCGCACTGGGCGGTTGCTTCAGGCGGCAGCTCGTTTGGGTCGTCAAGGTCGTCGGAGTCGTCGTCGGCGAGCGTCGACTGGTTGTTCAATTGCAGGCTCTTCAGAGCGTCAAGCGACCCAAGCATTGACGCCGTGCAGCCCGAAGCCGCGCAGCAGGCACATAGAATCAGCGACAAACCGGCATATTTCATGATCCAGCCCCCCGTTTACCTGACTTTTCGACACAGACTAACCGGCACCTCAAGCATTTCTGGTGCGACCGGAACATCCCATCCTCCTTATGCCAATCTCCCAAAGCTCACAATCGACGACCACGGAAGAAATTGCCAGATCGCCCAGCCCGAGGGCAGTCGCGGCAGTTTGACGGGCCCTCGTGCGGCGAGAAATAATGAGTCTCATTGGCCACGAGTTAATGTTGGGCTCCGGGCGCGGCTTCGGAACAAAAGAGTTATGCAGCTAACGCGGCAACTCGCTGGGGTTTTGCGCGCAGTCTCGCGCAACTGGAGCGTCAGGCCCATCAGTGCGCGCGATCCCTCCGGCGGACAGCTCTACCTGCGGCAGCTCGAAGAACGCTATGTCCTGACGGTGAGTGCCGGCGCGGCGCTTTTGGAGGTTGCTAGCGTAGCGCAGCTTGTTGACTTGGGCGCAAGCCCTGTCGCGCATGGCGACTCCGGCGACATCCATACCGGCCAGGCCGACCCATCAGCCCAGGCCCGAGCGGCCAACGACCCCGTGGCGACGCTCGCCCCGAACACCGCCGCCAGCGGCGAGGCTCCCATTTCGCCGCTGGCCGACGAAGTGCCGATCGGTACCCCAATCCTGAACGTCGCTCTGGACCGCTCAACCTCCGAAGGCTCACCGCTGTCGATTCCCGACATCGGTAAGTTTACCGATTTCCCGTTGATCATCGGCAATCCGCATTCGGCCGATCCATTGGCAGCCGGAGACTACACGTACACGATCGATTGGGGTGACGGGCGAGCGGTCGACACGGGTCTGGCGACCATTGATTCGCCCGGCGTTCCCACGATGGGCTCGTTCGATGGCGCTCACACATACGCCGACAACGGATTGTATACGGTGACCGTCACGCTCACCGACAGCAACGGCGGCACGAGCAGCGGCACGTTCCAGGTGACGGTCAATAACGTCACGCCGACCTTGACCGTGCCACCCAACCAGACGATCAATCAGGGGGACACGCTGTCGCTCACGAATGTCGGCCAGTTTACCGATCCCGGTTTCGACAATGCCTTGAACATCGGCGGCGAGACGAGCGAGACGTTCGCGTTCTCGATCGATTGGGGTGACAGCAGTCCGCTCGATACGGGGCCCGGTACGGTCGATGTTCCCGGCAACGTGGGTCTCTTGACGTCCGGTTCGTTCGACGGGACGCACACCTACACCAACCCCGGCGTCTACACGGTCACGGTAACCCTGAGCGACGACGACGGCGGCACATCGACCGGCACGTTCACGGTCACGGTGTTGACCGTGGCGCCGACGTTGACCGTGTCGCCGGATCGCGTCGTCAACGAAGGTTCGGTTTTGTCGATTACCGACATCGGCAAGTTCACCGACCCTGCGCTGGACAGTTCGGAGACGTACACGTACTCGATCGATTGGGGTGATGGGCGACCGGTCGACACGGGTCTGGCCACAATTGATTCGCCCGGTACTCCCGGCGTGCCGACCATGGGCTCGTTCGATGGCGCGCACACGTATGCCGACAACGGTTTGTACACCGTCATGGTGACTTTGACGGATAGCAACGGCGGCACGAGCAGCGGCACGTTCCAGGTGACGGTCAATAACGTCACGCCGACCTTGGTTGTTCCTTCCAACCAGACGATCAACCAGGGGGACACGCTATCACTGACGAACATCGGGCAGTTCACCGATCCCGGGTTCGACAATGCCTTGAACATCGGTGGCGAAACAAGCGAGTCGTTTGCGTTCTCAATCGACTGGGGTGACAGCAGTCCGCTCGATACGGGGCCCGGTACGGTCGACGTTCCCGGCAGCGTGGGACTGTTGACGTCCGGTTCGTTCGACGGGACGCACACCTACACCAATCCCGGCGTCTACACGGTGACGGTGACCCTGAGCGACGACGACGGCGGCACGTCGACCGGCACGTTCACGGTCACGGTGCTGAACGTGGCGCCCACTCTCACCGTTTCGCCGGATCGCGTCGTGAACG
>CAZUPX010000796.1:0-6064 GCA_964622155.1 uncultured Planctomycetaceae bacterium
TCGATCGGGCATGGGCGACCGGTCGTAGGGCGCGCCTGCCGGCTTGATGTCATCGAGAACAATCAACGCGTCGACCAGCAGTCGATAGACGTTCGAGGCGGCCGGCAGCGACCGGGGCAACGCCACCGCGCCCGGCACGACGCGCCCCAATTGTTCAAAGGCGTCTGGCGTCACCCCGTCGTCATCTTGCGGAAAGAGCTTGCCCAAGACCACGCCGACGTTGGGTTGCGGCTTGTGCGTGCGGCGATAGGGTATCGCCAGCCCGACCGTGGGTGCGTAGCGCACGCGAGCGTGCGAGAGCAGCAATTGCGAGTGGTCTTTTTTGCCCAGGGCGAGTGCCTCGAACGGCAGATACCAGAGGATGCCATCGGGCACGATGGCGATTTCCTCGAAGTTGCCGGCCAGGTCGACATTCGATTTTTCCAACAGCAGGCTCATCACCTTGCCGGCCGTGGTGCGCCAGTTGTCCTTGGCCAGCTCGGTGGTGGTCAACTCGTGATTGATGTCGTAGTTGCCCAGCTCGCGCAGCAAGTTGATGATTTGCTTTTGCAATTGCACCGGCGAGCTGATGGGCCAGGCTGCGTACTTCTCGTGTGAGTAGAGAAACGCGTACAGGTTGCGGCTGGTGGCGAAGAAAGCCAACAGGATCTGGCCCTCGGGCAGACCCTGTTGAATCTCCTTGGTCTTGCGAAGCGGTGGAAACACCAAGTCACAGGGGTCACGCCGCACCGCGATCTCGCGAAGAATGGTTTCCTGGGCCGCGCTGATTTCGCCGAGCGACGTCAATTCAGACGTTTGCTTACGTCGCGCCTCGACCCCTTCTTCGACCACCGGCTTGGCGCCAAGCCGCGCGCGAATCCTGGCCGCCTCCTCGGTTAGTTGCTGATATCTGGGATATTTCGCCAGCAGGTTTTGGCGCTGCAGCAGACCGGCCTGGCTTAGCAATTCGGCCGGACCTTCCAGCAGCCAACGCAGCGACAACAGCCGGCCGCCCATGGGCAATGTGCTAAAAAAGCGGTGCCGCCGCGCGCGGTCAGCAATTTCCAACGCCAGCTCGTGTTCTTTGTTGTTGCGCAGCGCCGCCTCAAACCAATGTTCGATCGCAGCGCCGTGCGGCGTGGAGAGCACGGCCAGGCTTTCGAGTGGATCGTTGGTCCAATCATTGGGGCCGGGATCGCGCAGCAGCGTTTCATAGAGCACCATTCCGACGCGGTCGGTGTAGGCGCCGCTGCTGTAGCGGCTGTCGGCCAAACCGATCTGGAACATCCACAACGAGCCGCTGCGCATGAACGTCAGTGCCGCATTGATCGCCTGGTCCCCTCCCTCGGAATTGCCAGCCTGGTACGAGGTCATCGCGGTCAGGTGGTTCAGCCGCGCGCCGGATCGGCTGATTCCAAGGTCACTGCGGGCGGCAACTCCTCGCGAAGTGGCCAACAGGTCGGCGGCTTGCGCCGTCTGGCCAATCGTCACCAGGTTCTCGGCGACCGAAAGGAGTAGCGAGATTTGTAGTTGCCGATAGCCTTGTGTCTTGGCCCACGCCAAGGCCGGCATCAGCGGTGCATACGGGGTTTTCTGATTCAACAGCAAATGCGCCGCGAGGCCGATGCGGAAGGCCTCTTCCATGTTGCCCAGATTGGGAAAGTTGGCGCAGGCGTAGGTGGCCTCTTCGGCGTAGAAGGTTGCTTTGGGAAAGTCGCCGGCCTCGAGTGCCAACCGTGCCAACTCCACAAGCGCGGTACTTGTCAGCGGATGATCAAACTCGCCGGCTACGAGAATCGCGCGTTCCAGGGTCTTGGTGGCCTGAGCCGTATTGCCCGCGGCCGAATACGCGCAGCCGAGTTGCACGGCGACCCAGGCCTCGGACCAATGATTGGGCGGACCGGGTCGGCGCGACAGCACGTCGACCACGTCGTTGGTCAAAGGATCGAACTTGCTAATCGGTCCCAGCAGTTCGCGTCTGCGCCGGACGGCCAGGCTCGTCGAGCGCACGATCTCAGCCGCGTGAACCGGAAACAGCATGGCCTGCCGTATCACGCCGCCGTTGACCACCGCTGAGCTATTGTCGACCTGTCCCTGGCCCATCAGGAACGTGTCCGGAAACTGGCCCACGCGGGCTCCGCGTTTGCTCTGACCCCAGGGGGTCGCGCGAATCGTGCCCACGGTCGCCGGAGCGATGATCTGCGGAAACTGGACACGCATCATCCAGTCGGAGTACGCGACGTAGAGCTTCAAGGCGGCGCTGTAACTGTCGAGCGCTTGAGGCAATTGGCCCAGCTCGTAGTAGCTCTCGCCGGCCATCGTGAAGTAACAGATCGCGTCGACCCACTGCGTGACCCCCTGGCTGGTCGTGGTCTTGAGGCCCGAGCGGCTTTCGCTGAGAAACGCCGCTAACGCCTCGCGATACTGCCCGTCGTAGTGCAGCGGCAGGGTGTTGAGATAGCTGCGCGAGGGTACCCCCTGGCCCGGACCGATCTGGGCCCAGGCCGTCGGCACGACGGCCATTAGGCACGCCGCGGCGATGCATCGCGCAAGCATCGAGAGGTTCGGACCGTGGCAGCCCGCAGCGCTCGGTAGCATCGTTCCTTCCCTTTGCGGCAATCGGCAGCCGATTGGCCGGACAAAAGGCGTCGCACGAGCGATTCGAAATGACAGAGGGTTCGGGCGACGGCTTAGTTTCATCATACCCAACTTTCCCAGTTTCAGCGAACAACTCACGAGTCCATGCTAGCTGGACGGTTGGCAGCAGGACTCACCAGCGACCAGGGTGTGGAATTGGGCATTTTCCGAGAACTTTCCCAACCATGTCAAAGTCGTCCGATTGCGCTTGCCGATAACCTTCGTGCGGATTGTAGCGGACACGACGAGTTTGCAGGCATGGCAGTGGGCCGGGCCAGGCAAGCCGGCAGTGTACGTTTGCATGTGATGGAGATGAATCGGATGCGGCCTCTACACAAGCGAAAGCAGGCGTGGCGCCGCGCGTTGGCGAGCCTGGGAGTTTGCGCCGCCATCGGTGCCAGCGGCTGCCAGGTGGACATTGGCGGCCAGACGCTGCCAAGTCCGTGGTATCAGAAAGACGACATTCAATACTTCCCGGCAGGTCCGGAATTCAAGCTGTCGCGCGAGGCGGCGGCACAAAAGGCTTTTAGCGAAGATCGCGCGGCCGAAGAACAGTAGGAGGCTCAAGTCCCTCAAATAATCAGAATTGCGGTGCGTGGCGATGTCCGACTCGCGCCGCAATTTGAAATTTCGTCGAACACCCTGACAGCTCGGCTACCTCTTGACCGGCCATTGCGCCGGATCGGAAGCGGGCAGTCGATAGCTTCTGGGTGTTGGGGGGACGACGCCCCTGGGCGGCTGACGTCAAAGTCGATTCGCGCTTGCACCAAGCGCGCCTTGGACGTCAGCGGCCTGGGGATTTTTTACCAAATCCAAGGGACAACAATGGTCCGCGGCGCGCGACGGCCGTCGCGGTTTCGTTTGTCCAGGGGTAGACAGAGCAATGGACGTTGAGCTTTCGGCCACCGCGCAGCAGTGGGCCAACGACATCCTGGCGTGGGTCGGCTTCGGAACGCTGGTGGGACTGATGGCCAAAGCCATCATGCCGGGCCGCGATCCGGGCGGCGCGGTAGCCACACTGTGCATGGGCATCGGCGGCACCGTGATCGGCTGCAGCACTCTGATGTACTTCACCGGCGGGCACCGCGTCACGCCGATTAGCCCCATGGGCTTTGTCGTGGCGACGGTGGGGGCCTTCGTGCTGCTATTCTTCTACCGCCTTCTCGGCGGAAGATTCTTCATGGAAGGCGAGCGCCTCAATCCGAACTTCCCTTCCGTGCGCCGCCGCTACTCTCGCTTGCCTCGCATCGACGAGTAAAGAGCAAGCGTGCAGGAACTTGGGATGAAAGGCTGCTTGTCCCAAAGTGCGTTGCACCTGGCGCACTATAACCACAAAGGTGGCAAAGCTTTCGGGACGTCGTCCCAGGCCAGGTGTTGAAGTAGCTGCATGGATGCCAAATTTTGAGATCGTCGAGTACGCGTTGCCAAATCGCAACAAACGCCGCCGCGGACCCGCGTGCTGTCTTTAACCTTTGTGATTGCCGATTGGGAAACACGGGCCTGTCGACAAGCTGTCGCTCGGGTAGCCGTGGTTCGGGGCCGGAACCCTGTATCACGTGCGGGGTTGAATGGTGCAGCGGGAGGATCAAGCGTAAGCTCTAAAAAGAGTCACTCAATCGAGTTTGAACCAACTTAGGGATGCTTTGATGAGGACCACACGACTCGTACTGGCGGCTGCGGTCGCGACGATCTTGATGCACCGGTGCATTCAGGCAGCAGGCCTCGATCCGCATACGGTGGCAGGGCGCGTGGACCAGTCGCTCGGCCAAGAATCATTTGGCGCAGCCAATTCTGAGCTTGGCAATCCAGTCGCCAAGGCCGACGACCAGGTTTTCTTGAGGCGGCTGTATCTTGACCTCATCGGCTCTCCGCCGACGGCCGAGCAAATCACGGCGTTTGGTCTCGACGCCGCGCCTGACAAGCACACGACAGCCGTCGAGCGGTTGCTCGCCGATCGTCGCTTTGGCGAGAACTGGGCCCGCTATTGGCGCGACGTGGTGTTTTTCCGGCGGAGCGAAGATCGCGCATTGATTGCCAGCGGATCCGTGTTCAAGTTCCTGACCGATGCGCTGAATGGCGACGCCCACTGGGACAAGATCGCCAGGAAGTTCATCACCGCCACCGGCGACGTGAAGGAACAGGGAGCCACCGCGCTGATCATGGCGCAGAATGGCGTTGCCGAGGACACGACCGCCGAAGTGTCGCGGATCTTCATGGGTATTCAGATTCAATGTGCCCAGTGTCACAATCATCCGACCGATCGCTGGAAGCGAGAACAGTTTCACGAGTTGTCGGCGTTCTTTCCGCGGATCGCGGTGCGGCCGGTGAGGGACGGCGAGATGCGATCGTTCGAGGTCGTTTCGGTCGATCGCATGCGTGGCAAAGGCAAGAAGCCGGACAAGCCGGGACGCGGCAGCCTTGAGCACCACATGCCCGACCTGAAACACCCCGAGGATGAAGGCAAGCTGATGAAGCCGGTGTTTTTTGTCACCGGCCAGAAACTCGACGCTGGATTGCCGGATTCCGATCGGCGCGAGAGGCTGGCCGAGTGGATCACGTCGCGCGGGAATCATTGGTTTGCCAAGGCGTTTGTCAACCGCATGTGGTCGGAGCTGGTTGGCCGCGGATTCTATGAGCCGGTCGACGACATCGGTCCGGATCGCAAGTGTTCGGCGCCGCGCACGCTCGATTACCTGTCCGAGCAATTCGCCAGCAGCCAGTACGACGTGAAGTGGCTCGTGCGCGTGATCACGGCGACCGAGGCCTACCAGCGCGAAAGCCGCTCGCGGTACGACGAACCCGACGCTCCGTTTGCGGCAAGCTGTCCGCAGCGGCTGCGCGGCGATCAGCTCTTCAACTCGCTGGCTGCCGTGCTCGAATTCGACCCGAATATTCCGGCCGTGCCCGGCAAACCCAAGGACAATTATCGCGCCGAGTTGGCCGGCCCTCGCGGCCAGATGAACGCGGCTTTCGGCTACGATCCGAGCGAGCGGCGCGATGAAGTCGCCGGCTCGATTCCGCAGGCCCTGCTGCTGATGAACGGGCCGATGATCAACCGCGCCATGACCGGCCGCGGCCCCGGGACCGCCCTCGGAAGGTTGCTGGCCGAGATGAAAGACGATCGCGGCGTGGTCGACGAACTCTACATGCGTTCGCTGGGCCGTCAGGCCACGCCCGATGAAACGAAGACGTGCCTCGACTATCTGAAGAGCGTCGGCAATCGGGCCGAGGCCTTCGAGGACGTGCTGTGGGCGCTGGTCAACTCGACGGAATTCTTGAATCGTAAGTAACACCTTGCGCCGCATGGCGAAGCCCTGCTTCGCTCGATGGCTACGACAAATATCCCGCGGAGGTTCTTATGACGCTTCACATACGCCATCAAATGGACGTGTCCGTGGGTCGAGACGGGGTGATCGGCCGGCGCAGCTTTCTGCGCGGCATCACGGCG
>CAZUPX010000797.1:0-6588 GCA_964622155.1 uncultured Planctomycetaceae bacterium
GCCGGCCCGATGGCCGACGGTCATGGTCAGGTAGCTATACACGACGCTGCGACGCTGGCTCGAAGGTTAGTGGCGGGGAATACTCGCTGGAGGGACCGTTGCGCGAGCCAGTATAGCATGGCCCCGAGTCGCCAGGCACCATCGGCCTGGCCGAAGGTCGTTTGCCTGGTGTGTCCGGTCGCTTCTACAATCCACAGGTATGGTCCACGATTTCACGATTCGCGCTCAGCCCGGGCAAGCGCACGATCCACAACTGCCCGCGAGTGGCCGCATGATTGACGATTCCCGCGCTGGATTGCTGCTGGTGGGGCACGGTTCGCGCGATGCGGCGGGCATCGAAGAGTTTTTCGCTACCGCCCAGCTCGTGGCCGTTGCCGCCGGAGGTTCACCGGTCGAGCCTTGTTTCCTCGAATTCGCCAAGCCAAACATCGCTGAGGGTTTCAAAAGACTCGCCGGTCGCGGCGTGGACCGTATCACCGTCGTGCCGTTATTGCTGTTTCGGGCGGGCCACGCCGAGCGAGACATCCCTCGCGCGATCATGGCGGTTGCCGCGGGGTTTCCCGGCGTCGTTGTCGATTGGGCTGATCACTTGGGTTGTCATGACGGCATTGTCCAGCTATCGAAGCGGCGCTACGATGAAGCGGTGTCAGCCGAGATCGAAGTGCCGGCTGAGCAGGCGGCGCTGATGATGGTCGGCCGCGGCAGCCATAGCGCCGCGGCGACCGTCGAGATGGGTCGGTTTCTCGAGTTGCGGCGACGCCTGACTCCGGTGGCATACGCTCAGGCATGCTTTTTATCGATGGCCGAACCCGGACTCGAGTCGGCGTTAGAGCAGGCGGCGGCGTCGGGCGCTCGACGTATCGTCGTGCAGCCACATTTGCTGTTTGCCGGCGCTCTGGTGGATCGAGTCGCTCAGACGGTGGCGCGGTTTTCCGAACGCTTCGGGGATATGCACTGGGTGACGACCTGGCACCTCGGTCCCTCTGAGCTACTGGCCCGGAGCATTTTGGACCGAGCCCGTGCGGCGCATCGCCTGTGATGGCGGTGTTCGATTTCCAACCGATCGCATCTCATTGACCGTGGCGTTCAGCCGATAATCACGTTCAACCGGTCGACCCAAACGAGACCTGATGACGTAGTTTATCAATGAGGCGCAATCGCTTAAGCACACATGGCTTGGGCATTCACATCTGCACGGTCGCGTCGGTTTGGACGATAATGCTGATATTGCATTGCCCGGCCAGCGCGGCTACGATCCATTTAACCTATTGATTCTGGGGCACTTAGGTTTTCTAGGAAAATTATCCGAGGGAGTCCGATGAGCCGACTTTCCGCCGTTACAGGCCGTTTTCGACGCTGGCAAGGCTTTTGGAGTGCTGTGGTCGTGACGGTGGCGGCCGGCTGGCTGCTCGGAGGTACGACGCTCCTGACGGCCCAGGTCACGGGCCCGCAAAAGAACGATCGGCCAATCACCAAGGCGATCGCCTTGTTGATGTCGCGGCAACATCTGACCCGGCACCCGTTGGATAACGAAATCAGCAATCGCTGGTTGACCAACTACATGAAGATGCTCGACCCGCGCAAGGTGTTCTTCAGCCAGTCGGACGTCGACGGCTTCGCCGACTATCGCGACCAGTTGGACGACATGGCTCTGCGGGGGGACACGTCGTTTGCCTATCGAGTGTTCGAAAAGTTCTCGCAGCGAATCGACGACCGCGTGAAGCTGGTCGATGAGCTGCTAGCTGCGCAGCACGATTTCACGACAGACGAAGACCTGGTGACCGACCCCGACCAGATATCTTATGCCAAGGACGGCACCGAGATGCGCGATCGTTGGCGCAAGCGGATCAAGTTCGAGCTGCTCGAGGCGGCCAGCGAAAAGACGCCGCTGGAGGGCAAGGCCGCCACGGACAAGATCTCGAAGCGCTATCATCAGATGGCCCGTCGGATGAAGCAGACCGACAACAGCGAGCTGCTGGAAATGTATCTGACGGCTCTGACCACGTCCTATGATCCCCACACCAGCTACATGTCCGGCGAGACGCTGGAGGATTTTGAGATCCAGATGCGGCTGAACCTGGAGGGGATCGGCGCGGCCTTGGAAGCCCCCGAGGGCGAGACCGTCGTCAAGAAGGTGATTCCTGGCGGCGCGGCCGCGAAAGACGCCCGGCTGAAGCCCGAAGACCGGATCGTCGGCGTCGGGCAAGGCGCCGATGGCCCGATCGTGACGATCGCCGATATGAAGTTGCGCAACGTCGTTCGTTTGATTCGCGGACATCAGGGAACGACCGTCCGTTTGCAAGTCCTTCCCAAGGGCGAGACCGAACCCAAGATCTACAACATCGTGCGGCAGCAGGTCGAGCTGACCGACAGCGAAGCCCGCAGCGTGATTTTCGAGGCCGGCAAAAAGCCGGACGGCACGCCATTCAAAGTCGGCGTCATCAATCTGCCCAGCTTTTACATGGACATGAGCGGCGCTCGCGCCGGCCGTGAGGACTTCAAGAGCACGACGCGTGACGTTTCCCGGCTGCTCAAAAACTTCAACGCCCAAAAGGTCGACGCCGTGGTCCTCGATCTGAGCCACAATGGCGGCGGCTCGCTGACCGAGTCGATCAAGCTGACGGGCCTGTTTATCGACAGCGGGCCGGTTGTGCAGGTGAAGGATTCCAACGGCCAGAAAACTCAGTACGACGACACCGAACGGGGCGTCGAATGGAGCGGGCCGCTGGTGGTGCTGACCAGCCGCTTTAGTGCCAGTGCCAGTGAGATCTTTGCCGGTGCGATCCAGGACTATAAGCGCGGGATTATCGTCGGCGACACGTCGACCCACGGCAAGGGGACCGTGCAGAGCCTGCTCGATTTGGGGCAGAAGCTGTTTGGCAATCTGCCGAACGCCCCGTCGTTGGGCGCCTTGAAGATCACGGAACAGCAGTTCTATCGTCCCGACGGAGACAGCACGCAAAATCGCGGAGTGCTGGCCGACGTCGAGATTCCCTCGTTGACCAGTCAGCTAGAGGACCTGGGCGAGTCACACTTGGACTATGCCATGAAGTTTGATCACGTCGACCCCGTGCCGTACCACAAGTACCCGCTGGTGGATAATCACGTAATCGATCAGTTGAAGGCTGCATCGGCCGAGCGCCGCAAGGACTCGAAGGATTTTCAGCGCGTGATGGTGGACATCGAGCGCTTGAACGAGCAGACCCGCAAGAAGCGGATTTCGCTGAATCGCGAAAAGTTCATGGCCCACAAGGCCGAGTTGACGGCCGAGAAGCAAGAAGAGAAAGAGTTCGAGGAGCAGAACGACCCGAACCGCCCGGTCGTGAAGCGCGATTACTATTTCAACGAAGTATTGGCCATTACGACCGACTATATCCAGTTGCTCAAGACCGGCGCCCAGTCGGCGGCCGTTGGGCGACGGTCATAGTGGATGCTACAAACAAAAGCCATTGAAACCCAGGGACACAGTCTCTGGGTTTTTTTGTGCGCCGGGTGCCATGTCCGCGCCGGGTGCCATGCCCGCGCTTCGCGGGCATGCTGAGCCAGAGTCAGGCCCACACTATGCATGCCCGCGAAGCACGGACATGGCGCCCCTCCTGCTCACCGCTCAGGTCAGCGGAATCCGCAGTCCGTCATAGGCCAACTCCATTCCGGCCGGCAGGGCGGCGTTGGTGGCTTCATGCTCTAGGTCATGCGACATGTGCGTAAAGTAGCTGCGCTTGGCACCCACTCGCTGGGCTCCCCTCAAAGAAAAATCCGGAAAAACTTCCCGAGACTATAGACAAAGGGGGCAACAGACGACACTCTGGGAGTAGGTCCCGGCTTGAATTCGCGAGAGGCAAGCTTGAAACGCCGATGACCGCGCCGGAAAGGAGACGCTAATGACGCGCAACGCAACTCGCAGCCGCGTCTCGCATAGCGCCGTTCTCGCGCTGGCGGCCCTGTTCGTGGCGACGTTTGCCGCCGACGCCTCGGCCGTGACCATCAACACTGTGCCGGTAGGCAACGCCGGCAATTCGCCGGACCAACTCTACACATTTGCCAACCCGGATAATCTCCAGTTCGGCACCGTGGCCTACGACTACCGCGTCGGCACGACCGAAGTGACGAACGCGCAATACGCCGAGTTCTTGAACGCCAAGGCCGCCAGCGATCCGTTGGCCCTTTACAGCGCAGTCATGGGGAGCTCTGCCCGCGGCGGGATCGCCCGCAGCGGCTCAGACGGCAGCTACACTTACGCCGTGAAGACCAACATGGGCGACAAGCCCGTGAACTTTGTGAGCTGGTACGACGCGATCCGCTTTGCCAATTGGCTGCACAACGACCAGGGTACCGGGGACACCGAGACCGGCGCGTACACGCTCTTGGGAGGAACGCCCGCGCCCAGCAATGGCGCCTCGATCACCCGAAACGCTGGCGCTACGTGGGTCCTGCCCAGCGAGAACGAATGGTACAAGGCGGCCTATTATCAGCCCTCCGTGCAGGGAGGCGACAGTGACGACTACTGGCTCTATCCCACGGCGAGCAATACGGCCCCGACGATTGCTACCGCCGACAGCGTGGGCAACATCAGTAATCCGGGGGCCAATGTCGCAAACTACGATTCGGGCGCGGACTGGAACAGCCGGAACGGCAATGTCACCACAGTCGGCAGCGCCGGGTTGTTGAGCGACAGTTTCTACGGCACTGCTGACCAGGGTGGCAACGTGTGGGAGTGGAATGAGGCGCTGCTTGATTCGTTTGATTCGTCTTCGCGCGGCCAGCGCGGCGGTACGTGGCTCTTCCCGGCGCTCAACCTAGGCGCGTCGCACCGCAACGTCGCCCCGCCAACGAACGAGCTCGACTTCGCTGGCTTTCGCGTCGCACACGTCGTCCCTGAGCCAAGTACGGGAGTGCTGGCGATCTTAGCCTGTGGCATGATGTGGTGGTGGAGAAAGCGGTTCAAGTAGCCCGCAGCGACCCGTAGGCGTCAAGGATGTCAGCCCACGGCGACGCCGTGGGGGCCAGCGCGCGCCATGGTGCCCTGTAAGGGCGACACAGTCAGAACCAGTGCCGCGCCAGCAATTGCCGCGGCTCGTCCTGAAACGTCAGGCGTCGGTGGTTTCGCCGGTCAGCGAAATACTACCGACTACGTGCAAGCCCACATCCGTCGAATGAGATATCGATAAAGTCGTCGATCAAGCGGGTCGTTCACGCCCTGCTTTTGCGCCGCCTGGTCCAAACCCGAATGCCCATCAGGGCGATCGCGCCGAACAGCAAGAGCGTCATCGTTGACGGCTCGGGAATCCGGTTGACCGTGACGTAATCGATCTCCAGAAAGAAGGTCCTGTTCTCGTTCGGGTCCGGCGTCGGCTCCAAATTGGGATCGTACGCGTCCTGAAACCCCGAGCCCGGCGCGTGGATGTTGAAATGCACATCCATTGCATCGTTGGGAACGACCATGTGCTCTGTGCGCCGCAGGTCTCCATTGACATACCATTCCACGCGTTCAGGCAACCAGTGAATGGCAAAATCGTTGAAGTTCGTCAGATCGACCCCGGGCAAGGAGACGAATACCGGTTTGCCCGGGTTAAGCCCTGGGTCGTTGTTGTCGTAGTCGTCAAAAACGTTGGTCAGCACGCGGCGTTTGCTTTCGTCTCCGTTCTTGAGGGAATCGATGTCATTGGACAGATGCTCGAAGTCGATCTCATCCACGACACCGGGAACCACTGGATCGGTTTCGAAGAGAAAAAAACCACCGACGATTCCCTGGGCAAGAGGGTTTTGACCGTCGTCGACGATTCGCATCCGTGTCTTCAGCACCAAGCCATTGCCGCGATCAAAGCGCAATTTGGACCTGATATCGGTGCCGTAAAAGGAATCTCCCGGCACGTTGGCCGTGGGGTTATATGTCTCAAGCGGGAGTTTCACCGTGTCCCCGGTAAACTCCAAAGCGTCCGCATGGGCACAATCTCGGGTTTGCGTAGGATTGAGATAGACGGGGTGGAACTTCCACTTGCTTATATCGAGTGCGTCGCCGGAAAACTCATCCTCGAAGAGGAGTTGTGCATTTGCGGATACCGCGATGGCAAGTATCGACAAGAACGTCGCGATCGTTAGTTTCGATGCGAGACGTGCGGGGCGAGCCATCAGCGGACGTTTGCTAACAGACATCCGACTTCCTCGTTGTTCTACTTTCGAGAGATTCATCGCACTTTCAAAAACGCATAGGTCGAACAGGATCCTCAAGACAGCGGACTTGACATGGATTTCTAAAGCGCAGATATCAAGCAGCCGTACTTGCTGCGTGAAGACTGATACCAGAACGCCTGCGAAAACATGGGCCCTGGTTGAATGAGAGCAAAAGAAAATCGCCTACACGGACTTACCGTGTGGCGAAGTGCGGCTCTCAGAGAGTGTTCATTAGACGTTAGGGGTGGATACTGTCAGGTACGGTCAGCAATTTACGCCCCCTGCTACACCGCGTCAAGCAAATTCCCTCAAATGGGCAGGGTTCTCCAAATGATTTTTGCTGGCGGCCGTGGCAAGTCCTCGTTCAACTCGGAATCCCAATCGTGATCGTTGTTGTCGTTCGGCAAGCACGTCGCG
>CAZUPX010000798.1:0-4412 GCA_964622155.1 uncultured Planctomycetaceae bacterium
TTGGCGGCTTGCCGTTCAGGCCGAAGTCGAACACCGTGGGCACCAACGGACTGCCAAAGTGACGAAGCCAGATGTGGTTGATCGCCACGCGAGCTGTCAGCGGATTGTCGCGCGAGGCGACCCAGCGGGCCAGCGCCGCACGCCGGCCCGTGCTGGTGGCGGGATACACGGACGTGAAGCGCGTGTAGTTCTCGCTGGGCTGGCCAAGCGCCGCCTGCGCTTCGTCGCGAGACTTGCGCGCCGCAGCCAGATCCTTTTCCTTCTCGCCGATTTTTTTCGTTTTTCCTTCGTCGGTGGCGTACTGCAAGGCCACCAGGTCCCGCTCCAGTCGCACGACTTTCGCCTTGGATTGTTGAGCATTTGCAATTCGTTCCGCGCGGCTGGCCTCAAGGGCCAGGACTTTCGCATCGGCGGACGGCGGAGCGGCGAAGGCGGCATTGTCGGCCGCGATCTTGGCCCGCACCGCCACCAGTCTCGCCGTGGCCGCTAGCATTTCCTGCTCGGCGACGTCGGCCTCGCCTCGGGCGACGGCGCCGGCCGCGGCCAATTCCGGCGTTTCAGGTTCTTTTTTCTCGGCTGCGTCGGCGGCCTTTTTGCGATGCTCGGCAAGTGTCGCACTGGCCTTGGCCATGGCCGCTTCGGTCCGCTCGACTTCGGCTTGAACTTGTGCCAGGGCCTCTTGCCGCACAAACGGCTGCAGGCCGGGATAGTAGACCGACGGCGGCAACGCGACCGGCTCAAACTTCAGCTCACCGCCGCCGAGCACCTTCGGCACGGCCGCCGACAGCGGATGCTCCTTATCGGGTTTAGCTTCGTTGCCGCGGATGAACAAGTGCGTCGGCGCGTCGGACTTGGCATCGAAAACGCGCACCAGGCCGTCGAGCTTGGTATCGCTTTGCTTCGGCACGCGATCGGTGCGAATGTCGTGCGGCTCGAACAGCGCGCGAAACTGGTAGTACTCAGTCTGCAAGATCGGATCGTACATGTGGTCGTGGCATTTGGCGCAGTTGAGCGTGATGCCCAGCAGGGCTTTCGACGTGTGCTCGACGATCGCTTCCAGCCACACGTTGCGATTGAACTTGTACCAGTTGCGGGCCAAAAATCCGGTGGCTCGCAGGGCTTGCGGGTCGGCCGGCGCAAGCTCGTCGGCGGCCAGCATCTCGCGCAGCATCTCGTCGTACGGCTTGTCGGCGTTGAGCGACTCGATGATCCAGTCACGCCAGCGCCAGATGTGCGGCTGGCTTTCGCGCACCTCGGCGCCATATCCGTCCCAGTCGCTGTAGCGCCAAACGTCCATCCAGTGCCGCCCCCAGCGCTCGCCGTATTGCGGGCTGGCCAGCAGCCGATCGACCACGCGCTCGTAGGCGTCGGGCGAGTCGTCGGCCAGAAACGTCCGCAGCTCGTCGGCGGTGGGCGGCAGTCCGACCAGGTCCAGGTAAACGCGCCGCAAGAGGACGTTTTTCGGCGCGGGCTGGGTCGGTGTCAGACCCCGCTCGTCATGCACCGCGGCCAGCAGGCGATCGATCGGATGCGTGTTCCAGGCCGAATTTTCCACCACCGGCAGCGCCGGCCGCACCGGCTTTTGAAACGACCAATGCTTTCGCGGGTCATCGGGCAGTTTTTCATCGGGCGCGCTGGCTCCTTCCGCCACCCAGGCCGTCAGCGTCGCGATCTCGGCGTCGGAGAGCGGCTTCTCGTCGAGCGGCATCCGCTCCATGTCGGTCTTGCTCTTGACGGCCTGAATCAACAGGCTCTCGTCGGCCGACGCGCCAATCGCCGCTCCGCGGTCGCCCCCGGCGCGAATGAAGGTCACGTGGTCCAGTCGCAACCCGGACTTCTGTCGCAGCGAGCCGTGGCAGCTATAGCAGTGCTTTTGGAAGATGGGACGCACGTCGCGAACATAATCGACCACTGCCGACGCGGGCGCCGGAGCACCCAGTAGCATCGCCAGCAGGAGGACACCGGAGGTTCGCATGCGTAGCGCCTCGAAACGGCCAGCCTAAAGGAGTGAGTCGCGGCTGCACCGTCGTGCCGCCTCGACCTGAATAGCGGGGGATATCTGCCGATGTCTATGATAGTGACGCCACCCGCGGCCATCAATCGTCTGTTTCGGCCAGAGGAGTACTTCGGGGTGCCATGTCCACGCCTCGTGGGCATATTCGTGAAACGTCGAGTTGGCATCGATTCAACGCTAAAACGTCCCTCGCTTGCGCTTCGGGCTAGTGTTTGTTCTGCCGCATCCATTCGACGTAACCGCTGGCGCACGCGTCGAGATTTTCCAGGCTGCCTCCGCCGCGAATGGGGGAGCAGATCTCGTAGTTGGCCAGTCCTTCAGTTGGAAAACCGCCTTCAGCCAGCCCTGAGAAAAAGGCCGCGTAGTCGATGAACCCGTCGCCGAACGGGACTGCGCGGACCATGTCGGGCTGCAAGCGCTCGTAGTTCACCAGCTCCGGTCGATAGCGATAACGGGGCACGCGGACGTAGTCGGCATTGGTCGTCATGACCGTGTACGGCGCCGCTCGACGGGCAGCGCCGTGCAGATCCTCGCCGCGCAGGGCAGGGGACCAGGCGTCGAACGCGAGTTTCACGTTGGGCCGGTCGACCTCGGAAATCAGTTCCAAAAGTGCATCGGTGTCGAGCGCTACGTCGTGATGGTTCTGCACGGCCAGCGTGACACCGTGCACCGCCGCGCGATCGGCGCATTCACGCAAGCTCGATACGACCAGACTCCACGCGGCCGCCGGACTCGCGACATCGTGTTCATACGCGGTAAAGATGCGGACCAGCGTCGCATCGAGTGCAGCGGCCATGCGCGCCAGTGACTCGACATAGGCCAGTTGCAATTCGATCGCCGGCACTTCCGCCGCGCGTGGTGGAGAAAAGTCTGTGTAGGCCGCCACCGCGGCGCAGCGGACGCGATGCGTGTCGAGGCACGCGCGCAAGGCGTCCAAATTCTTTTCTGTCGTATCGAGCGGCGACAAATGCGGCCGCTTGCCCATCAGCATCACCGACGAGAAGCCCAACTGGGCCGCCTTGGCGATAAACTCAGGCAGTTCGAGGCGGTGCTGGCCCCACAGGCCCGCATAGCTGACGGAGAACAGGCTGAGTTGCATGGCGATAGTCTAACAGCCGGGTGCCATCCTGGGTGGCATGCGCGCTGGTGAACGCCTCGACGGCATGCCGGCGTGGCGCGGGCATGGCACCCAAACCTAGGGTTCAGTCAGAAAACGCGTCTCCACCAGCTCGCGCATCACCGGCCAGTGATCTGCCAGATATTGCGGGCGGCCGGCCAATGATCGCGACTGGCGGCGGCTTTGATCTTGGGCGAGCGGCCGAACTCGCCCCATGCGATCGACACGTCCTTGTCCAGCCAGGGGTTGTGCGGGCCTTCGGCAAAAAGAGATGGCAGGGGGATCAAGGTAAGGCGGTTTCAGAATGGCCAGGCCCGTGCAATCGAAAACACAATCCCCGGCGAGTTGATACCAGGAAACTAATTCAGGAAATGTTTGACACGACTTATGGGGGTGCTACAATCATCCCTCTGACCGATGACAACCTACCTATTCGCATCATTTTGTTCAGAGCAACAATAATCACCAGGTTTTAGGAAGGTACAAACCTCGATTTTTCATGTGCGTTGCTAGCTGCTCGCGGAAGGTGCGCCACGAAGCCGGTGGTCGAAGCGCCTCGCGTCCTTACCGAGGTGCCAGTTTATATCAGACGACTTCGATGCGATTGGTTTTTGAAATGTTCGCGCCAGAGTGTTAGCAATTGCGAGCGAGCTTGATCTGTTGATAACCCGGATTATTCATGGCCCTGACGGATTTGATACGCGTTGTGGAACACCAACCCGACGCGTAAGCGAGGAAAGATCCTTACGTTCTCCTCGCTTACGCGTCGGGTTAGTGTCCGCCCATGAATAATCCGCAATCGGTGCAGTTGTTTCTAGACTAGCCCAAAAAATCTTGAGCACGATTCCCTCAATCATCAACTTCAAGGATTTCAACGTGGTGCGAATGCAGCTTCTGTTCGGCCCGGACTAAGTCCTGGCCGCGCACATCCCGGGAATGGAACGACGCGTTTACACGGACAAGGAAGGGGCAACTGTGAAACGTGATCGACCCACTTGATGGATCAACTATTTTCCTGGAGGTGACACGCATGTCTCGCACCAACTTGAACGGTCGAATTCCCTTCTCGGCGATGTGGAGTGGCCGGCGCCTCGTTTCAAAGAAATCCAAGCCCTCTCGGATCGTGCAGCGTCGGATCCTGCACTCGGAATTCCTCGAGAACCGCCACCTGCTGACGACGTTTTTCGGCGCGTCAACATTCACGGTTCTTGACGATTTTGATCAGGCGACCGCCGCGCCTCCTGGCACAAACTTTCCGCCGGGAATCTCTGTCACGAAAGT
>CAZUPX010000799.1:0-10679 GCA_964622155.1 uncultured Planctomycetaceae bacterium
CATCGCATTGCACGAACACGATTGGACAGAGATCGACCTGTCGTAGCTCCAACCCGTGCGCGCGAGCAACGGCTCAAAAACGCCGAAATCGTTTACGTTCCCCAACTTGACGTATTCCCACTCACGTCCCCATTGTTAAAATGCCGTTGCATACCCATAGGTTCCTTCGCTGGGCGATCTTTCTGGGCAGGAATGCCGAACAGGCGATGGCGAATTCATGTTTTTTCTAGAGGGCTTTCAGCTCGATCACATGTCGTACGTGGGGATCATCGTCATCCTGATCCTCACGGGTTCGGGGCTGCCGATCCCGGAAGAGGTCCCGATCATTGCGGCCGGCATTGCCAGCTCGGTGGGCACATTGCACCCCTGGATGGCGTTTTTCGCGTGCCTGATCGGGGCCTTGGCCGGCGACGCCGTGTTGTATGCCATCGGATACCATTTCGGTCATAGTTTGATCGTGCGGCACCCGCGATTTGCGCATCTATTGCACGCTGAACGCGAAGCCAAGATCGAGGAGATGATCCGCCGACACGGCTTCAAGGTCTTCTTTCTGTCGCGGTTCATGGTGGGCATCCGGGCGCCGGTCTACCTGGCCGCTGGGGTCCTGCGGATGTCATTTCGGCGCTTCCTGTTGATCGACGCTTGCTGCGCCACCTCGGTCGTGGGAGTCTTCTTCGGGCTGAGCTACTTGTACGGTGAACGCGTGACCCGATTCGTTAAGCAGTCCGAAATGTGGATTACCGTTGTCGTGGTTTTGGCGGCCTGTGGCGTGGGGTGTTTTTTCCTGTGGCGACGATTTTGGCGCAAGCGGATCGACATTCTGGAAAGCGAAACTCCAGAAGCCTGTTCGGTCGGGGCGCCCGACTCAACGGAAATGCAGCCGAGGTAACCGAGACCTGAGATTAGCGGTAGCTCGCATGAATGGTCGACGCCTGCTGACGACCGATCCAGGCCCCTACCGCCGGGCGTACTTTCGCGGTTTGATTGGGTGCGGCCTCTTCGTCGCTGCGTTGAGCGGCACTGCGAGCGTCTGGGCACAAGACGCCGAGCCAGCGCCGATCGAGCTTAGCCCGCACATTGCCGCCCGCATCCATTGGATTCACTATCACATGGTGTCCGGGCGCATTGTGGCCACCAGCCCGATGGTCGTACCGCGGATGAATGTGCGCAGTACCTCCAGCCAACGCGGCCGGCGCGAGGACTTGACAATCGAGATCAGCGCTGGGCTCCCTGGTCTGCGATACGACATGACCGGCACCGACGAGCGGCTGCAGATCGCGCTGGTGGCCGGCAACCAATTGTCGATCCAACACAGCCATGCCGGCGATAACTGGGTGTTCAGCTATGAGCAGCGGCCCGACGGGGCAATCGTCATGTCACTGGACGAGGGCGGCACGAAGCGAACCTGGCAGGCGGGCGGATTCTGGCAACTCTCGATCGCCGAGCCGGAGGTCGTACGCCGCCGGCTGGTGCCGCTATTGGAGATTCTGCGTCCCTCCTGGCAGTTGGCCGCCACGGGTGCTCAAATTGAAGAGGCGTTGGTCGAGCGGCCTCCTCCTCTCGAGCAGCCGGATCAACAGCGTTGGTCGGGCCTGGTTGACGATTTGGCCAGCCCCAAATTCGCAGCCCGCGAGAACGCCCAGCGTGAGCTGTACAAAGCCGGCCAAACGGTTGTACCGTTCCTGCAAAATCTCGACCGCGGCCGCCTGGATGCCGAGCAGGCCTATCGGGTCCGCTGGCTCATCGAATCGTTGACGGTCGACTACGAGGACAAAGTCGATCGGGTGGTTGCCGCCTTGGCTTCGGACCAGCAGGTTTGGTTGGGTCTGTTGACGCGCCAGCAGCCGGCGACGCGCCAAGTTGCCGTGCGGCAATTACAGACCCTCTTGGGCGGTCGAATCGATTTCGACCCGGACGCCGACGCCACGGCTCGAGCGGCCCAATGGGAGCGGCTGGCGGAGCGGCTGGAAAAGTCAGGGACTCCCAAGCGCGTGCCGTAAACAGTCACGCGCTTGCGGCTTGGCTGGCTGTCTTCCAGCGTCGTCAACAGCCGGGTCGCCGCTATTCACGTCCAGCGTGTAGTCGCCGATCCGCATGTTGGCGATAAGCCGATTGACGCCTTGCTCGACAAGCGGGTGATTTCACACTGCGGCCCGTGCGCGTTCAACCATCAGGAAATAGTTGCGCTCGGTGCGGTAGTGATAGTCGGCGTCGGTGCCCAGCGGGTCGACGCCCTTGGGCACGGGATTCATGCGGTCGCTGGTGCCGGCCGTGTAGGTCGAAGCAGCCTCGCGGTCCTGCCGCCGTTCGAAATAGGCGGTGTCGAGTTCGACAATCCGGTCGATGAGCGATAGCGCCGAACCGTTGGCGTGTCCGTTCGTGTTATGCGCGTTTGCGATCATCCGCACGAATACCCCCGGAAGGTCGAAAAGTCCGCATGAACCACGTCGGGATTCGCCAAGCGCTGGGCCTCGGTCGGCGTGTCGTTCGCCGCGACGAAGGCCAGCGCCTGCTGCAACTGGTTCTCGATCGCCTGCATGGCAAAGGCGATGTTCTGCTCGCCGCGCCCGGTCGATTGCGGAAAGTCGAGCTTGCGACGCAACGCCGCCACCCGACGCTTCGCTTTGGGAATGTCGAGCGTGACGTCGTAGTCCGCAGTGGCGGCAAGCTCGGCTTCAATGCCGGCCAGTGTGGTGAGATCGGCCATACTTCAATCGTAGTGGCCGCGCGGCGTTTTCGAAGTGTGGGATTACAGGTACGGCGGGGCTTCGATTACTGCCTTACCTGATGCCGCCCATGGGAGCCGGTCAATCGCGAAACTAGTTGGCCTGTTCCGCGATGCCGCAAGATTTGCCGCCGCGCACGATGTTGCGCACTGATCGGCGGGCTGCGGCGATTACCTCCGTTATCTTGGCTGGGGTCCACTCGATGGAATCGCGGCTACTGAGAATCCCATTGAAGGCGACCCCGACCAGGTCTCTTGTCTGCGCTTCGATCGATTGCTTCCGCTTGCTGAAGTACCTCGTAAACATCGATCCGTACAACAGCGAGCCCAGCGAATCCACGATTTGGTCGATCGAATTGGCTCGCAAGCGCCCCTGCTTGATCAGCTGCCCGGCCAGCTCGCGCCAAGGCCCGATGCTGGCATCCCGATGCTCGAAATACGTCGGCTTCTTCCGGTCGGCAAAGTACGCGCGCTCTTGGATGAACAGCTCGACAATCGCCTTGTTGGAATCGAAGAAATGCAAGTACACGTAGATGCCGGACGCGATCGCTTCGATCGCGTCGGTCGATTGCAGGTACACGCGCGTCAAACGCTCGTTGAGTTGACGCATTCCATCGTCGACTGCCGCCAGGAAAATGTGCTCCTTGCTGCCGAAATAGTGATAAAGCGTCCCTTTGGCCACTCCCACTTCGTCGGCGATTCGCTGAACGTCCGTCTCCGAATAGCCATGCCGTGCGAATGCCCCGGCGGCCGCGGCGAGGATCTCGGATCGCCGACGATTTATGAGTTCCAGATTCGGGTCGCGTTTGCGCCGGCGAACTGCGCCTACAGCCATTGGAGAAGCTCCCTGATCTTGGGCCACATGGAATCGAATACCGCCGTTCCAGCAGCCGCAAACTATTGACCGACCAGTCGGTCAATAGTTAGAATACCCGCCAACCGTGTGCATAACAAGTCGCCGGAGCACGCCCATTGGCGAGACTGCGGCAGACTTCACTTAGGCCCGTTGCTCTCGCGGAGGAATCGTCTATGAGCACTTTGCGACCCCGATCATTGATTCTTGGTCTCGTGCTGCTCTGCCATTTGAACTTTCTTGCCGCGGTTGCACAAGCATCCGACGCACCACCCGCGGCCGACGCGCCTCGGCAATTTTGTGGGATGCGGGTAGTCGACCTGAAGGGCAATCTGCATCAACTGGCCGAACGGCCGGAACTCAAGGCAACCGTTCTTGTGTTCTTGTCCACCGAATGTCCCATTTGTATCGAGTACGTTCCTGAATTGAATCGACTTGTCCAGGACTATGCCGGCAAGCCCGTCGAGCTATTCGGCGTTATCAGCGATCCCGTGCAAAAGCGGGGCGACGCGGCAAACTTCGTGAACAAGTTCGAGCTGCAATTGCCCGTGCTGTTTGACACGACCGGGCAATTCGCCGACGCGTTTCGCCCGACGCACGTTCCTGAGTGTATCGTACTTGGAGCCGACGGTCGGATCGCCTATCGCGGGCGGATCAATGATCTTTACGCGGAGGTCGGAAAGAAAAGGCCTCAAGCCACGACACACGATCTTCGCGGTGCGATGGACGCGTTGCTCGATGGCGGCCAGCCGCCGGTGGCGCATACGACGCCCGTCGGCTGCCGGTTTGAACGCAGAGCGCTCGCGGAGGGTGGAGAGCCAGCAGTCACTTTCACGCGCCATATAGCACCGATCCTTTACGCCAATTGCACGCAATGCCACCGGCCGGGCGAGATCGCGCCGTTTTCGCTCATCAGCTACGAAGACGCCGCCAAGCGTGCGGAATGGATTGGAGATGTCACAGCGTCCCGTTTGATGCCGCCCTGGAGGGCCGCTGAGGGATACGGTCATTTTCTTGCCGAGCGACGCCTCTCCGAAATTGAGCGGAAGCTCCTTGCCGCGTGGGCGGAAGGTGGCGCCCCACGTGGCGATTCAGCGGACATGCCGGTACTTCCCGACTTTCCGCAGGACTGGCAACTTGGCGAACCCGATCTAGTTCTCGAAGCGCCGCACAGCGTACACCTGCCGGCCGATGGCCCCGACGTCTTTCATCATTTCGTGATCCCCGCGGCCTTCGCGGAAGACAGGATGATTTCGGCGGTTGAGTTCCGGCCCGGCAATCCCAAGGTCGTCCATCACGCGGTCTTGCTTTTGGATCGCTCTGGTCTTGCGCGGGAGCTTGACGCGAAATCGCCGGAACCAGGATACGTGACGACCGGCGGCACGGGGATTGCTTTGGCAGGCATGCTCAACGTGTGGGCTCCCGGCGTGACCCCTCGGCATCTGCCCGACGGCATCGCAATCGTGGCACCGAAGAATGCGGACCTAGTGGTGCAACTGCACTTGCATCCGGCGGGACGCGCGGAGGACGACCGGTCCAGAATTGGTATTTATTTCGCGAAAAAGCCCGTCATACAGCCGCTCATGAGTCGGCCAATTGTCTTTGGGCCGATCAACGTCGACATTCCGGCAGGAGCGACTGACCATCGCATGGCGGCCACAATCGAACTGCCGATCGAAGTGACACTAACGGGCGTGTTGCCGCACATGCACCTCATTGGCAAGGAGATGAAGGTCACCGCGACGCTACCGGACGGCGCCACCGAACCGCTGATTTGGATCAATGACTGGAACTTCAATTGGCAGGATGTGTACCTGTATCGTCGGCCGGTCGTTCTTCCCAAGGGAACGAAGATCGAGATCAGCGCGAGGTACGACAACAGTAGCGACAACCCCGTTAACCCGAACAAGCCGCCCCAGCGGATGCTCTTCGGTATGGAAACCACCGACGAGATGTGCCTGGCTCTGTTCCAGGGGATTGTCAGTCATCCCGACGACGTGAAGGTGCTTCGCAATTCTCTGATGCGGAACCTGCTCGGACAGATCTCGGACAAGTCCGTGACGGCAGAATCCCAGGCGCGGCTGTTCAGTCAATTCCGAGAATTTGCTGGGCCGGAGCTGCGCGAAGTGCTTCAAGGATTCAGTTTTCTGAAGCCAAACGAGAGCGGAAAGTAGCAACCCCCCAACTACCACACGATTGCTCGAGCCGAGTTGCGCGACCGCGCAGCTCCACCGGCTCCCTGGGATGGGTACTAGACTCGCGGGGCGGCCGGTCGGACTTGGCTTGCGCTAGTGCGCAACAGCCGGTGGCGGGTTCTCAGTTGGCATCACCCGATGCTAATCTGCTCGAGGACGTACTTGAGCGCATCGCATGGATTGACGACACGCCTGCCGCTGGACAGGCGGGCCAGTCGCCGATCAAGGGCGGCGGTCACGC
The DNA here is from genome assembly GCA_964622155.1 of uncultured Planctomycetaceae bacterium. Lineage (GTDB taxonomy): Bacteria > Planctomycetota > Planctomycetia > Pirellulales > PALSA-1355 > CAZUPX01. The sequence goes on from CAZUPX010000799.1 coordinate 6,015, forward strand.
GACGAAGTGCCAACGACTGGTCGAGACTCAGGTGCGTGTTGATGTGCAGTCCCCACGTCGCGGGCGGCACTTCGGCAAGAGGCACTTCGATCAAGACGGCCTCGGGGGGCGTTTTGTCGTCCTTCAGTTTCGGCATGGCAGATCCTCTCACCAACGGTTCCGTTCGTACATTGCAACCGACGAAGTAACCGACTGCTCGGGCCCGGTCGGTTGCACGGCGGGCATGGTCGGCAGCGTGGGAGTCGCCAGGACGCCGATTCCACGCATCGAGCGGGCGACAATCGCCTGGTAGGTGGCGTCGAAGTAGTGGTTCGGCTTCGGTGATTTCCACCAGCCTGTGCGCGCAGCAGGCACCCCGGCGGAGTCAATCTTCTGTACTGTGACGGGGCAGCGCACTTCCTCACCGATCAAATCGACGGAACGGTGTGGCACGCGCTGCACACCAGAAGCGGAAGTGAGAACTTGGAAGCGTTCTTTTCGCAGCAGTGAGAGGTGTCGCGACGAGGCAACGTTGCCCTAATCCCACCACCAGGCGCCCAGCGGCAACTCTTCGGCGGCGGCGCCGGCGCGATCGGCCTTCAACTTGCCGTAGGTGTCGGTCGAGATCGACTCCGCTTTAACGTACGACGCCGGCTCGGCGTGCACTCCGCCGCTCACGCCCACCAGGATCGTCTTCTGATTCAGCATGCGGTGATTGATCACCGACTCAACGCTCTGCGGCGCGGCGCCCAGCGCGACCTGGTACTGCGACGGGTCCAGGAAGCAGGTCATGTGCCAATTGACCCGATCGGCCAAGCCCTGCGATTTGACGAGCGCACTCACTAGCGCCAGGTCAAAAATGTTCTGCAGGTCCGCGTACACCGGGTACTTCTTGGCCAGCTCAGCGAAGTGTTGCGTGAATCGCTGTGCGAACTCAGAATTGAGCGCGTCGGATTGGCCAGTGTGAATCTGCTGGCCCCGTTCGGTCAGCAGCTCGTTTTCGCTAAGCACTTGCACACCCGAGCCCCGAAGCTCGAAAGCGTCGCGATCTTCGGTGGCGCGCACGGCGTCGTACTTGAGCGTGAACCACCACCGCAGCACGTCCAACGCTGGCGGGGCCTGGCCGCGAGCCAGGTGGACCAAATCGAGATAGCTGGGCACGTCGACCGTCCCCTCTTCGAGTCCCATGCCCACGAGCTTCATGCGATAGTCGGCCTCGACGAGCACGCGGGCCGCTCGTGTCCGGGGGTCGAGACCCTCGATCGTGATCGACTGGCGCCCCATTCGGTCGCGAATCTTCTTAATCCACGCCGTCCGTTCGCCCGGCTTGAGCGGCTTGGCGCTACTCTCGGCGGCAAATTGCCGGGTGCGCGCCAGACCCTCTTGGGTCGGATTGATCGAGCAGCCGAACGTGGCTTCGGGGGCAGCGGTCAAGTAGCGCAAGAGCACGACCAGGTCGTCCAGTTGCACGACAGGCCTGCCGCTGGTGCGACTGACCGCGCGGCCTTCGGCGTCGGCCCGCCAGTCGCTGGCAGGACCAGCAAGCACGACGTCGCCCGTGTCGGGATACACCAACACATACTTGATCTTTTCCAGCCCGGCCAGGTGCAGCATTTCGTCGCTCGGCCGGCGGCCGGCGGCCAGGGCCAGTTGCACGTGCTTTTCCAACCGCGGCAACGAAATCTTTCGCAACGGCGAACTGCGGCGCGTGTTGGTGTTGTCGCCGGCCGTCAGCGCCGCCAGTCGCGCCGAGGCCAGGCCCTCGGCCTTTTGTGGTTTCAGCACGCGGCGCAACACACCGTCGGCGTCCACGTACACGCCGTTGTTGAATGGCTCGATGCGGCCCTCGCCACCACCGTCCTCCCAGGTCAGCGGCTTGACCGTGCCGGTGATCATATCCATGAGTTGGCTGAAGTTCGCCTGGCCGCCGCGCGAGCCAGTGGGTGGTGCGATCTGGCGGGTCGATTGCGCAGCCGAGTTACGAGTGCGGTCGTCGTACACCGAGGCTAACGTTGAAAACGCGGCGTCGCGGGCACCACCTTTGGCCTGAGCTTCGGCCAGTTTCACCAGCATGGCGTCGCGCTGCGCCGGATCGTCGACCTGTTGGGCGGCATCCAGGGCCGGCGCAAACTCGCCGGCGGCCAGTTGTTGTTGAAACTGAACGTCGATGGCCGGCTCGTCGGCGGCCAGGACCCGAAAGAGCCCGACCGACGCGACTAGCGCAAGCCCCAGCACGCAGACTTTCCAAGGACGCCAGAAACGCAACAGCCCGTTGTGCCAGCGCGCCATGATCTGATGTCTCCCTGTTCCACGAGTGCCCGTCGACAAGCAGCCTAGAATGGCTTTCAAGTCGGGTGGCGCCGAGAGGCCGCGGGCGGACGTGCCGAACGACACCCAGGGACGCCGAACCAGTTTAGGCTCGCACAAGACCCTGGTAATGTCAAGAAAAGGCCAACCTGGGGGATGATCGTCAGGGGCCTGCCGCGGCAATTCCAGCAAAAAACAAGCGGCCCGTCCGCTGGATTTGCGGAGGGCCGCTTGCTCTTACTGTCAAGGAGACCGCTTCGTTTTAGCCGGTGCTCCGCGGGTAGGCACTAGCCGCCGCAGCCACAGGTCGGTTCACAGGCAGGGGCACAGCAGGTCGAGCGGCAGCTGCGGTGGCAGCGCTGCTTGCAGCACTTCACCTTGCAGCACTTGACCTTGCAGCACTTCGGGGCGCAGCACGCCGGCTTGCAGCACTTGGGCTTGCAGCAGCGATGGCAGCGGTGATGGCAGCGTTGCTTGCAGCACTTCGGGGCGCAGCCACAGCTCGGCTCGGCGGCGCAGCTCGGGGCGGCAGGAGCTTCGCAGCTCGGAGCAGCAGCGGCACAGCAGGACGGTTCGGGGGCACAACACGACGGCTCGCAACAGCCACGGCCGAACATGCCCGCTTGGGCAGTCGCGGCGCTGGCGACAAACAGGCCGGCGACGAGCAAAGCCGGCAGCACAATGCGTTTCATGATACGGATACTCCTAAACAGAAAACCTTGAGATACACGTTCCACACTTCTGGCGATGCTCCTGTCCGGTTGCCTCTGGCGCATCATGGCGCGAATTATTTCAGGCAGGCAGGCGAGCAATCGGTGAGTACTTCCCTTCTGGGAAAGCCTCGCTGATGGTTATCGTCGACCTAACCCGAGTGTTTTAGTCGGACCCCGCATTTCGCCCACTCTTCGCCGTCCGAACGGATCAAGAAATCGAATCTGACGATTTTGTGTGACGGGTCGCGGCGCGGACTTGAGAAATTCGCTCATGCGACGCGAAAAATCCGCAGCACGTGCATTGCTCGACACAGGCGGCATGCGTGTCAGAATCGCTGAGAGCCACTCGGCGAACACGATTTATGCGCAGCGACGGCGCGAGCAATAAAAGTGTTGTAAAGTTGCTTATCGCGCCAAATGGCGCGCCCGTGCGCGCAACGCCCGTCAGGCCTGCGTCATTGAAGGAAGTCTTCCGGATCGCGCGTCGGCGCTTGCGACACCCGGGCGTCGCTGTGTCCGCTATTCTGCCAAGGAACATCCCCATGCCGCGGCCGCAAACACAATGGAACCCACTTTGCTCCCCCCTTGCGGTTGACCCGGCCCTGCGCGAGCTGGTGGAGATGTTTGTCGAGGAAATGCCCCAGCGGATCGCCAGGCTCCGGCAGTGCTTTGAGGCTCACGATTGGCACGCGCTGCGGATGGGATTACGCCATTTGAGCGGGGCCGCGTCGTCGCACGGCTTCGACCAGTTGGTGCCCTCGGCGGCCGACGTGGAAACCAGGCTGACCCGCCGCGCCCCGACCCCAGAAGTGGGCCAAGCGCTCGACGGGCTCTTGGCGCAATGCGAGCGAGTAACCGCTGCACCCGAGGCGCCGTCAAATGGTCTGGGCTGAGAGAGGTCGGTGCCACAGGTGCTCGGCGGCCATGCTCAAGGCCACCAGGTAGGGCACCGGTTCGCTGCCTAGCACATTCAGCACCGTGCCGCCGGCCGTGAACGTGTGCGTAACGTCGTCGGGGTGGCCGTATTTTTCTAGCGCCGTGCCCCCTTCTCCGCCACCGACATAGACCTCGACGCCGGCCTCCTTGAGCCGTTTGAGCTGCGCGACAAACCGCTGCGTTCCGCCGGCAAACCGCGGGTCTTCGAACATGCCAGACACGCCGTTGTGAAATGCTACGGCCTTTTTGCCCCGGTGCTGGGCAATGAACTGGTCGACCTTGCTGGCGAACAGTCCACTGCTCGCCGGCCCGACGTCAAATTGCTGGTCGGTTGGGCCAATCGTCGTCGAGACACGGCCATCCTGCAGCACAAAATCCACCGGCAGCACGAACTCGATCCCCTTGCCGCGTGCGTGGCGAATCATGCCCTTGGCCTGCTCGATTCGAACCGGTGGAATGTAATAGGGTTTGTCACAGTGCGCCGAATCCTCCGCGACGCCAAGCGAGAGCGAACGGCCATCGAGCTCGGCGGCCGCTTTCAACAACGCCATTGCCAGCGAGCCGGCGGCAAATACCGTTTTGACTTTGCCGCGCCCGATCATCGCTTCCAGGTCGTCGAGCTTGTCGATCTTCACCCCGCTGAATACGACCAGCTCGCTGTCCAGACAGCGCCGCATGGGGCCGTCGAACTCGGCGGCAACGTACGCGCCCAAGGCCACGCGGTCCATGC
>CAZUPX010000800.1:0-3802 GCA_964622155.1 uncultured Planctomycetaceae bacterium
CATCGCTTGCAGTTCCGGCCGCGCGGCCAATGCATCGTGCGTAATGGTGTCCCAGTCAAAGACCACTTTGGCCTGCGGCGGCTCGTCGCTGGGGCGAATCAGCTTGCCGTCGTTAATCGGCAGCCCCATCCACAATCGCAAGCGACGCTCGGCGGCATGTACGCCGCCGACACCGCGAAACGTACCGCCGTTGGAGCCGTTATTGGTTCGCGTTCGCTCTATCAAGCGGCCGCCCAGCGAGTCGAGCACCTCTTCCTGAAAGCGATAATATTGCTCGAGCGCCTGGACTTCCTGGAGCTTGCTATAGCCGCGCCCCTCTTGCACGTTGGCGTGGATGATGCGCCATGTCTTCAGGCTGGCATCGCGGGCCGCGATCTTGGCGTCCAGATCGCGATAGGCATAGTACAGGTCCCAGTAGGAATTCTCGAGGTTGCTGATAAAGTCGCGCAGCGCGATTTCGAACTCCGCGGTGCTTGCCTCGTTGTTGAGTCGCGCGATCACGATACCGGCCATCAACCACGGCGTGGCCTTCGGCCCGGCAATGCGATTGAATTCGACGCCAGCACCCTGCAACAACGGCTGGCGCACCTCGCCCTCATAGTTCGTGTTCCACGCGCTGGGAAACACATTGGCGGGAGCGTTGTTGGCGTCGTAGTCGATATGGTGCCGAACCGCGAAGGTGGCACCGGTGGCGGTTGTCTTCGACAGTTCCGAGTCGAACACGTCGAGATCCTGACGAAACAGAAACGCTCCACCGCCCAGGAATAAGTTGTTGAACGCCCGATCGTTCTTCTGAGCGACCAGACGCGTGTTGACTTGGGCGTCAAACGCCGCCAGGGCGCCTTCCATGCCAAACCGCGGATCGCTGGCCTGGATGGCTGGGTCGTGAATCGTCTGGGCCAGCCCTGGCGTACGCAGCACGCTGCCACCCAGGTCGCGCAACACACGCGCATTTTCCAGGCCCAGGCGAATCGTCTCCTCCAGCGACATGTCCCACGTCGGCGGAGGCGAATTGGCGTCGATCACCAGCGGCGCTTCGAGCGACAGCGGCGCTCGGCCAGGCGTTCCCACGGCGTCGGCCTCCTCAGGCAATACATTCATCGCCACCGTGCGATAATGATCCAAATCGTCCTCGGGCACGCACGGCGGGCGCAGCACGAAGCAGCCGGACAATAAGACCGACGCCGAGACCAGCAACACAAATGGTGCTCGTGGCTTCAACATACTGATGTCAATGCTCGCAATAACCCAGATTCCGTAGAGCGCTGCCGCGCCAGGGCCGGTTCATCGCGGGCTCTCCGCGACGCCGTGTGGCGTCCGGGCCCTGGCGTGACAGCACGAATCATCTCAAAGTAAAGAGCGGAACAACTCGACGCGCACCGAGCGCGCACGCATGGGACATGAAGATCGGCACGCCCCCCACCCGTTCTGTCGGAAATCTCGACATAACCGGCAAAACTTTCCCAGGCCCCGATGCTTCACTGGCGCCTGTTCGTGCATCCCACATCATCAGGGTTCCGTAGTTTCTCGAACATCTCGACTATACTGAAGCTTATGGGCACACGTCCCTTATCGCTGGAAGCTGACGATGCTGGCGCTGGCTGGCGCGAGCTTGAGGATCTGCTTGATGACATTGAGCAGGCTTCGAAGGCGAGCAAGTCGCCCGGCGATTTCCATCGATTCGTGCTGGAGCGCATCGTGCCGGCCCTGGAGGCTTCAGGCGGAGCCGTTTGGATGTCGCCCCGCAGCGGCCAGCTATGCCTGGAATGTCAGATCAGTTTGGATTTGGCGTCAAAAACCGGCGCGGCAGGCGGTTTGAGCGCTCACCAGGCGCTGGTCGAAGACGTGTTGCGTGCCCCCGAGCCGCGCGTTACAGCGCCGGTTGCGAGCGAAACGTCGGGCTCGCCGGCCGCCCCTTCCCCTGGCGGCGCATGGATTTTCTATCCCTTTCAGACTGGAGCCGAGACCTGGGGGGTGATCGAGCTCGTCCAGCAGCGCGCCGTGAGTCCCGCCGGCGGGCGCCGACACTTGCGCGTCCTGGGGGCCGCGGTTGAGTTGATCGAGGACTTTCATCGCCGGTTCGAACTGGCCGAACTACGCCGTCGGGACCAGTTTGCCCAACAGTACGACGCGTTTACCGAGCGCGTGCATCGCAGCCTCGATGTGCGCCAGACCGCATTTCATATGGCCAACGACGCACGGGGTGTCATCGGTTGCGACCGTTTGAGCGTGCTCGTCACCGCCGGTTCGAAGTGTCGCGCCTTGGCCGTCAGCGGTGTCGACGTGCTCGACCGTCGCTCGATGCTCGTGCGGCGGCTCGAGGCCTTGGCCGCCGCCTGCGCCGCCACAGGCGACCCTCTGTGGTTTTCCGACGGTGCGTCCGATGTGCCCGGCCAGGTTGAGCGACCGCTGGACGCGTATCTCGACGAGAGCCATGCCCGCACGGTGGCGGTCGTGCCGCTGTGCGATCCCCAGACCAACGCTGACGGCCGAGCGTCACGCGTCATCGCAGTTCTAGTGGCCGAGCAGTTTCAGGCCACCGGCGGACAGGTTCAACTTCGCGAACGGCTAACCGCCATCACTCCACACTGCGCGGTCGCGCTGGCCAACTCTCTTGGTTATTCGCATCTGCCGTTGGCATGGCTCGGGCGGCTGTTGGCCAAGGTGCCGTGGCTTGTCGAAGCGCGTCAGTTGCCCAAAACGATCTTGGCCGCGTTGGCGATCGCGGGCGCGGCCGCGGCGCTTGCATTGGTGCCGGCCGACTTCGATCTTGAAGTTCGCGGAGAGCTCGAACCACAGGTGCGCCACGAAGTGTTTGCCACGGACGATGGCGTGGTCAACGAGCTTCTGGTGAGCCACGGTCAGACGGTGGGTGCCGGCCAACCGCTGGTAATTCTGCGCAATGCCGACCTCGATTTGGAACAGCGGCGCGTGGCCGGTGAGATTCAGACGGCACAAAAGAAATTGACCGCAATCGCTGCGCAACGCTTGGAGAACGCACCCTCCGCGCCCGACGCACGTCGCAACGAGCGAGACCTGGCTGTCGACGAGCAAGAGCTCAAGGAATTATTGAAAGGTCTCGGCGAGCAGCAAAAAATCCTCGATGAGCAGCAGCGCGACCTGGTTATCCGCAGTCCGATCGACGGCCAGGCCCTCTCCTGGAACCTCAAGCAACTGCTCGAAGCTCGCCCCGTACAGCGAGGTCAGGCGTTGATCACGGTTGGCAACCTCGACGGTCCCTGGGTGCTGGAGCTACAAGTGCCCGACTATCGCGCTGGACACTTGCTGAGGGCCCGCGAAGAACTGCAAGCCGACTTAGGTGTGACATTTGCCCTGGCGGCCGAGCCGGGAGTGACTTACGAGGGTCGGATCGCCAACGCCGCGCTGGCCACCGAACTGGACGAGACAATCGGGCCGACGCTACGTGTCACGGTTGATTTCGATCGTCGAGATGTGGTCGGGCTTCGTCCGGGCGCGACGGCGATTGCTCGCGTGCATTGTGGTCGACGTGCCGTCGGATACGTTTGGCTGCACGATCTGTTCGAGTTCGTTCAAACCCATTGGTGGTGGTAATCAACCATGACTCGCACGCTGTTCATATCGGCGCTGGTGACGGCGGCAATGATGGGGCGCTCGGCGCTGGGCACCGACGAAATCCAGGTCTCATCGGTGCTCGTCAAGTTGATCGAGCAGGTTGAAGTTCCCGCCCGCGAAGCGGGAGTGCTCGAGAGCATTGCCGCGCGCGAGGGACAAATGGTGGCGGCTGGCGCGACGCTCGCGCAAATCGAGGATGCCGATGCTC
>CAZUPX010000801.1:0-3956 GCA_964622155.1 uncultured Planctomycetaceae bacterium
AATTGCGCTCGCCCTTGTCCGCCTTTTCGGCGGCTTTACGCTGACGATACTCCTTGAGAACGGCGGCCGGATTGTCGTTGAATAGGTCGCGGCAGCCCGTGCAGCAGACGAAGTACTTCTTGCCTTGATACTCGACCGCGATCGTCCCCAGTCCACCGGTGACGACGCATTCGGGTCCGCTGGCGGCAGCCTTGGCGAACGAACTTCCCTTGCGCGTCGAGCCAACCTCGGCCAATCGAGAATACACCCCCTCGCCGAGACGTTTCTCAAGTAGCACGACCATGCGATCTCCCTCGGCCACCAGCCGGACCGTGATACGTGCCGGACGATCGGTCTGGGCATCGTCAGAAATTAGCACGAGCGCACCATCAGCTTTCGTGCCGGTGAATCGCTGTGGAGTTCCGGACGTTTCGCTCGCGACCGTCTTGGTGGGTGCGGCCAGCACGACGAACTGGCCGGGCTTGTCGCCGGCTTGCAGTCGAAGCTCGCCGAAGTATTTGTCGCCGGTCAATTGTCCGCACAGTTCCGCGCGACCGTTCTCGAATCGCCAGGACCACTCGGACTCTTCAGTCCAGGCGCCTTGATTGGAGCCGCGTTTGAGCTGCCCAACTCCGCGCCAGCTTCCGACATAGGCCTGCAACGGCGCCAACGCCCGCTTGTCGGCGTCGATAGGCTTTTCGGCCTCAGCAGCAGTCGCTGCAATGCTTAGAATCAGTCCGAGAAACGGAGCGAGGTGTCTTGCGTTTTGGATCATGGGAACTTTGATCGATGGCTGTGTGTCAACGATTATATAACCCCGCGGCGGCCGAAAGCGACCGGGCCTTTCGCGTGCGGTGAGCGACCTCTAAACTAAATGATTCGCCGCGATTGCAAACCGCCCGACTGGTGGCTTCCCATGGTCAATAACCTGCCCGTCCGTTCGCTGGTCCACGACGGCATGACCATCGAGGGCTACTCGCGTGCGGCCGTGCAGACGTACTGGCGGCTGCCGGAGCTAAAGATCGGATTTGACCTGGGCGCGCAGCCCTGGTCGTTTATGGGCACCGGGACCTGGTTTGTCTCGCACGGTCATCTGGATCATATCGCGGCGCTGCCGGTGTACGTGGCGCGGCGGCGGATGATGAAGATGGAGCCGCCGATCATCTACCTGCCGGCCGAAACGATCGAACCGGTGGAAAAGATCCTCAAGCTGTTCACGCGGCTCGATCGAGGGCGTATGCCTTGCCAGTTGCTCCCGATACACCCCGGCCAGGAGATCGACCTGTCGCGCGAACACGTGGTCACGGTGTCACAAACCCGGCACACCGTTCCGTCGCTCGGATTTGTCGTGTGGGAGCGGCGCCGCAAGCTGAAAACCGAGTATCAAGACCTGTCCGGTCCACAGATCCGCGACCTCCGACTGGGTGGAACCGAAGTGACCGAGGAGCGCCGCATGCCGCGATTTGCGTACCTGGGCGACAGCGCGCCTGAGGGGCTCGACAACTGCCCGGCTATGTTTGAGGCCCAGGTGCTGGTGCTGGAAATGACCTTTGTGGCCCCGTCACACCGCAAGGATAAAATTCACAAGTTCGGCCATACGCATCTGGACGACATTGTCGAGCGTCGCGAACGGTTCAAAAACGAGCTGATCATCGCCTCGCACTTCAGCACTCGCTATCACGGCAAGCGCATTCGCGATCTGGTCGAGCGTGCGATACCCGACATGCTCGACGGACGATTGCACTTGTGGTTGTAGCCGGGTGCCATAGCACCCGATCCATCGTCATGACCGCAATATTTCCCGCTCCCCGCGCGGCGTACGTTCACGTGCCGTTTTGCCGGCACCGTTGCGGCTATTGCAACTTTACGCTGGTCGCCGGACGAGACGATCTCATTGACGCTTACTTGCGGGCGATCGAGCTGGAGCTGCGCACGCTGGGCCAGGCGCGCGAGGTCGACACGCTTTTCTTCGGCGGAGGCACGCCCACGCATCTGCCCGTAGGCAAGTTGGAGTCGCTGATATCAACGGTCCGCGCGTGGTTTCCGTTGGCCGTGGATGGCGAGTGGACGATCGAAGCCAATCCGATCGACACGATCCCCGAAGTCGCCGCGATGCTGGCCGAGCACGGGGTCAATCGCATCAGTCTCGGCGGGCAGTCGTTCGACGCCGGCAAGCTGGCGGCGCTCGAGCGCGATCACTCGGCCGATCGTTTGCGAGAAGCATTCGAGGTCGCCCGCTCGAAAATCGACTCGATTTCATTGGACCTGATCTTCGGCGTGCCCGGTGAACGGCTCGACGTCTGGCAGCGAGATCTCGACTCGGCGAACGCTCTGGCGCCGGATCACGTCTCGACGTACGGGCTGACGTTTGAGCGGGGCACGGCGTTTTGGAGTCGCCTGATGGCGGGCGAGCTGGGACGGCTCGACGAAGAACTGGAGCGGTCGATGTACGCCGCGGCGATCGACACGCTTTCTGGCGCGGGCTACGAGCATTACGAGGTGTCGAACTTCGCCCGGCCGGGACGTCGCTGCCGCCACAACGAAGCATATTGGGCCGGCGATGGCTATTTCGCCGTAGGACCCGGCGCGGCTCGCTACGTAGACGGCCACCGCGAAATGAACCATCGCAGCACGACAACCTGGCTGAAGCGCGTACTGGCCGGCGAGTCGCCGGTGGCCGAAAGCGAAACGCTGGAGCCGGAGGATCGTGCCCGAGAGTTGCTCGTTTTCGGATTGCGGCGGTTGGCGGGGGTCGAGCGGTCGGACTTTGCCGCGCGGACCGGCTTCGAGATTGACACCCTCGTGCGCGAGCCATTAGCTCAGATGGTCTCGCACGGCTTGCTTCAAGACGACGGCCTTCGCGTGCGTTTGAACCGAGCGGGCCTGTTCGTCAGCGACGCCATCTGGCCGCATTTCCTGCGGCGGTAGTGCGCTGACCTACGACTCATCGGCGCTCTCGCTTACCCCCGTGGCATGCTTCAGATCGCCCATATGCGACTGCAGGCTCTCGACCTGCCGCTCCAGGGAATTGCGGGTTTTGCGGACGCGCTCCAGGATCTTGTCGGCGCCCGATTTGATCGTCTCAGCCGACCGGGTGACGTCGGCCAGGCACTGCGATTGTTTTTCGATTTCGAGAATCGCCTTGGTGATCTCTTGAAAGTCTTCGTCCTGCGCTTGCGTGATCTGCTCGGTGCGAATGCACAGCGCGCGTGCCAACGTCAGCGCGATCTTCAGGTGAAGGTCGGTAGTCAAATCTTCCGCGTCCCACACGACAAATACGTCGTTGCCCAGTCGAAACACTTCGTCGATACCGTTGGGCGACGACTTTTTCGAGAACACGAATAGCCCCACCTGCGCGTCGCGGTTCTTGCGGGCGTTCTCAATTTCGAGCCGCGCAGTGGCCAAGGTGTAGTCCGCGGTCTCCTTGGCTTCCACCACGATTCGGGCCGCTGGCGCCGCGCTCTCCGGCCCCAGCTCGATCACGCAATCGCCAAACTTCCTGGCTTTGATCAAGCCGGTTGTGCAGCCGGTGCGCGTGGCGATGTCGCCGGTCTGTCGCGCGTGATGTTCCAGAAACTCGCACACCGCGTCCTCGAAGGCCACGCCATGCCGGGTCGACCGCTCGGCCTCCTCGCGCCGCGCGACCATCTTGCCCAAGGCCACCTTAACCTCTTCCTGAAACGCCGTGTTGGTAACGTTGTGAGATTGGAGAATCGACAAAAGCTCGCGCCGCATGCGCGCCAGCGCCGAGGCTTCCTCGTCGAGCGAAAACTCGCGAGTGATCGTCGATTGGGCTCGTTCGACGTTGCGCACCAGTCGGCTCAGCGCTGAGTCGTCCTTGTCGAGCGAGAATTCGCCAATGACCGTGTCGATCTTTTTGCCGAGCGCTTCGGTCAACTGGCCGTGGCTGCCGGTCAACTCGGCGATCATGCGAGCCAGGGCCCCGTCCTTATTGTCGAGCGAAAACTCGCGCAGCA
>CAZUPX010000802.1:0-3577 GCA_964622155.1 uncultured Planctomycetaceae bacterium
ATCCGGGCGCGACGCTCGACGTTCTGTTCGGCCAACAGCGCTTGCTTTGTGCTCACATCGGCGTCGACTGCGTAACTGATGACGTCGGTCAACGTGCCCAGCGAAACGGCCCCCATCGAAAGCTGGTCGAACAGGTCCTGGGCGTCCTTGATGCGCGGCAAAACGCCTTCGAACGCCGCGGCCAGACGGCGTTGGAGATCCTTCGTCTTGCCGGATGCCGTCGGATAATCATCCTCAAGAAGCGTCACTTCGGCCTCGCGAAACGCGCGGTCGGGCGGCAACTCGCGGAGCACTCGCACGCGGCGCAGGCCCAGCAGCAGTAGGTTGTAGCGCGAATCGGCTTGAGCTTGCCACGACAAAACGCGGCCCAGGCACGCCACCGGCTCAATCGTCGGCCGGCCTTCATAGTCGTTCTCCCAGCCGCGCGCCAACAGCGCCATGGCAATCAACCGGTCATCGGCCAGGGCCGCTTCGAACATCTCGACATAGCGTGGTTCGAAGATGTGCAGCGGTTGCACGACGTGGGGAAACAGCACGAGATTTGGCAGCGGAAACAGACGCACGCGGCCCGAGAACTGCTGAGGGATGAAGGCCATCTCGTCTTCGCGATCTGACATTGCTGTTGAGCTGCCGTTGACGAGAATGTTTGCCGCTGGCCACGCTGTCAACGCGACGACCTTGCGACGCGCCCCACGTGAATCATACGTCACGATCGCCCGTGGACGACCCCCCCGCACCGGGCTCGGTCAGATGAATCTCGGGGATGGTGTCGGCGTCGATCTCGATCTGCGGAAAGTCCTCCTGGTTGCTGGTCACTTCGGAAAAGCACCGCTCAAACTGGGACAGGAATTTTTCGAGGTCCACGCCCATATGCCATGGACGGTAGGGCTCCAGATAGCCGCGCGTGCTGTGGTACAGCTTGCGGGCACCCCGGATATTGCCGTTGCCGAAATGGTGCAAGCCGACGGCTGCTTGAATCAGTCCCTGGATAAACTTGCGCGACGGACCCTGATAATCGGTCCACAGCTCTTCCCACGCCTCGTGGGCTTCGAAGAAATCGCAAACGTTGAAGTGCTCGATTCCGCGCAGGTAAGTCTCGGGATAGGGGGCATCTTCGGGCATGGCTTGAACTCAGGCGGGTTCGGGCGTCCCCAACCTGCCGCCGAAATTATAGACCTGTGGCGCCGCGTCGGCAAAGTCGGCTCTTGAGCGTGCCGTCTCAAGCGACTCGCGACCGCGTGGATGACGCTAGCGGCGATTCAGCGACATCACCAATTGGATCATGTACCAGAACATCAAAGCCACGGCTGCAAACAGAGCCAGCGAGGCCGCGACGTGCTGCCCGATCCGGTAGTGGTGCAATACGTTCGAGGTGTCGTAAAGAATGTATCCACTCGCCAACAGTAACAGCGCGGCGATGAAGATGATTCCCAGGTTGAATCCAAAAATGATGCTCGCGACGATGACTCCCATAGCTACCCATCCGCCCAAAAGGAGTACCGTGCGCATGAACGAAAAATCAGCTCCGCTCATAAAGACGATCGCCGTCAGGCCCGAAGAAGACTAGCGTCGTGAGCAGACCGGCTGTTTGAATTACGTTGATGTTCGCCTCCTCGCCGAAGGCTTGAGCGACGTACAGCAAAGGCACGAAGATGACCGCCTCTGCGACCACGTACAGCCCCAGACCCAGGTACTGCATCGTCGGCGAGGTGGCCGAGCTGGCCCAGGCGTTGGCGATGTAGCTGACACCCATGAACCCGCCCAAGACGATCAGCCAACCCCAACGCGCTCCCATCACGATGGCCACCGCGTCACCGACGCCGGGCGTGTTGAGAAGCACGTACTCCAGCGCCATGAAGGCCAGCACGGCGCCGGCCAGGTGGAGGTAGGTTTGGCGAATGAAGCTGGCGCGCTCGCTGGTTTCAGCATCGGCGGCGACCAGACCCCAACTCCGGTACGGATTGTCGGCTTGACTCATGTTTAAGATCCTCGAAGACGAGGTAGTTCGGTTTTCCCCAGACTCAATACTCAAACTCTAAGAGGTGATAGGCGAGTGTCAAGCAAATCGGCGGCGAAAGTTGCCCGGCATGCCCGGTGGCGCCGGTTCGACAGGGGATTCTTTCCCACGGGGGGCGTGATAAGATGTTCCATCCGACTTGCAACTTCGAGGAGGAAACTGCCATGGTTCTGACACCCAGTACGATGCTGCCGCTGGCCACCAAGGCGCCAGCTTTCTCGCTGCCGAACATTGACGGGCAATTAATCTCGCTGGACGACGTCAAAGGGGCGTCAGCCTATTTGATCATGTTCATGTGCAACCACTGCCCGTACGTCAAGCACGTTGCCGCCGAGTTAGCGAGGTTAGGGCGTGACTACCAGGCCAAGGGGGTCGCCGTCATTGGAATTAACTCGAACGACGTTGGAACTCATCCGGCCGACTCGCCCGAGCAGATGGTGCACGAAGCCGAGTCGCGCGGCTATACGTTCCCTTATCTGTTCGACGAGACGCAAGAAGTTGCCAAAGCCTATGGAGCGGCGTGCACGCCCGACTTCTATGTGTTCGACAAGAATCGAAAGCTCACCTATCGCGGTCAGTTGGATTCCAGCCGTCCCGATTCCGGCATTCCCGTGACTGGCAAAGACTTGCTAGCCGCGCTGGACGCTGTACTGGCCGGCAAGCCGGCTTCCGACGACCAGAAGCCCAGCATCGGCTGCAACATCAAGTGGCGCGCCGGCAACGAGCCGGAGTATTTTGGGTGAGCGCGAAGTTGTCCACTCGCGTCGTGTTCATCCTCCCCTCTCCCCACCGTGGGAGAGGGTGTCCCGGCGCGCCGGGGGCGGCGTTCCAAAATGGCAGGCATTGCTCGCGGTTCTTCCCCCTCGTCACCAGCCCTTCTCCGGTTCGACTGCTTTCGTCCCGAGCTCAGGCCGAGGTGAGCTCACCGAAGTCCACCAGGTGAAATGGGAGATTAGTGCTTCCGCTCCGCCGGCCCGACCAGCCTGCCCGCCGGCCGGCCGATCAGGATGCCGCACATGCCGCCGCGCTGGGCGACATTGACGACCTGTTTTTGTGACGAGCGTCCTAGAATGCCCAAGCCGTACTTGCTCGGGGCGAAGCCGATCACGGTGTAGAACGGCTCAATGTGAACGTTGCCGCCGGCGTCGACCACTGGGAATTCGTGAACCGGCAGGCTGGCCAGACGCTGCACGACCCACTGCTCGCTGTCGGCCAAAGCATGCTCGATCTCGCGGTCCCACTCTTGCCGGTCGATCAGGTGACCGATGATGACACGGTCACCGCCATAAGAACGATTCGGCTTGAGCACCAACAGCTCGTACTGCTGGTGCACGAACTCGAGCAGATCACCGACGTCGCCGTCGGGCAGGGTCGTTGTGCGGTCGCCAAGCACGCGGGTCCATAGCACGTGGCGGCGAAAGATCTGTCGCTCCTCCGCGGTAAAGTACTTATTCGTCAGTGCCGGGTCGGTCAGCAACTCCCAGCAGCTTTTGTGGTCGAAATCGCCCCCCGTTGAAGAAACCATGCGATTCTCGCGAAACAGTTTTCGCAACGGCTCTA
>CAZUPX010000803.1:0-4250 GCA_964622155.1 uncultured Planctomycetaceae bacterium
TTCCAGGCCTTCAAGCCGCACCAGGTGCAACAACTCGCGCACCCGCTCGCCGATGAGTTTCTTAGGCGCCTTGCGGACCCGCATGCCAAAGGCGATGTTCTCGAACACGTTCATGTGCCGGAACAGCGCGTAGTGTTGAAATACAAAGCCCACGTTCCTCTCGCGGGCCTGCGTTCGCGTGACGTCCTCGTCCTGGCACAGCACGGAACCCGAATCAGCGACCTCCAAGCCGGCAATGACGCGCAGCAGTGTGGTCTTGCCGGAACCCGATGGGCCCAGCAAGGCCAACAGCTCGCCGTTGGGCACTTCCAGGCTGACGTCGTCTAGCGCCGTGAAGCTGCCGAACCGCTTCGAGATGTTGCGCACCGTGATGCTCACGATGTTTCTCCGGGCGCGTGCGTCAACCGAGCGGCTTCGGCCAACTCCGCTCGGGTCTTGTGTTCCAATGCGACTTTCACAAACAGGGTCACCAGGGCCAACAGAGTCAACAGCGAGGCCACGGCAAACGAAGCCGGGTTGTTGTATTCTTGGAATAGCTTTTCGACACGCAGCGGCATCGTATCGGTGCGGCCGGCGATGTGCCCCGAGACGACATACACGGCCCCAAACTCGCCCATCGCCCGAGCGTTGCACAGGATGATGCCGTACAGCAGGCCCCACTTGATGTTGGGGACCGTAACGCGCCACAACATTTGCCAGCCGCTGGCTCCCAAACTGATGGCAGCCAGTTCTTCATCGGAACCGACCGCTTCCATCACAGGAATCAGCTCGCGTGCCACGAACGGCAAAGTGACGAATGACGTGGCCAGAATCAGACCTGGCATCGCAAAGATGATCTTCAAGTCGTGTTCGCGCAACCAGGGGCCGAAGTAGCCCTGCATGCCAAACAACAGCACCAGCATCAGTCCGGCCACCACCGGCGAGACCGAAAACGGCAGATCGATCAGGGCGGTCAACAACGATCGGCCTGGAAACTTGAAGCGGGCGATGGCCCAGGCCGCCGCCACGCCGAACACCACGTTGGCAGCCACCGCCACCGGAGCCACGGTCAGCGTCAACAAAATCGATTGCAAGGTGTCGTGGTCACCAAACAGGTTGTGCCAGTAGGCGCCAAGGCCGTCGGCCAGGGCCTGATAGAATACGCTGATCACCGGAATGACAATCAGCACCACGATTGTGCCCACAGCGACGATCGTCAGCCCCCACTCGATGATGAGGGGATCGCGACTCGCACTGTGAGATCGGGGTGCGTCGGCGGCAACGATCGTGGGCGGTGTCGCGTGCATCAGAGTTTCCTGCTCCAGGCCTCCAGCAGATTGATGACGACCAGCATCGCAAACGAGATCACCAACAGGACAACCGCCATGGCCGTGGCCTCGGCGTAGGCGAATTGCTCGAGCTTGGCCACGATCAACACCGGCGCAATCTCGGTCCGAAATGGCATATTGCCGGAGACAAACACCACCGATCCGTACTCACCAAGTCCGCGCGCCATCGACAAAGCAAAGCCGGTGATCAGAGCCGGAACGAGCGGCGGGAAAATGACGCGCCAGAATGTCTGTCCGCGGCTGGCGCCAAGCGTGTAGGCGGCTTCTTCCTTGTCTGCTTCCAGACTCTCGAGCACGGGCTGCAACGTACGCACGACAAATGGAATGCCCAAAAACGTGAGCACCAGCACCACCGCCAGCCGCGAGTAGGCGGCCTTGATGCCCAGCGGCACAAGAAACTGGCCAAGCCAGCCGTTCTCGACGTACAATGCCGAATAGACCAGCCCGGCCACCGCGGTGGGCAGCGCGAAAGGCAGGTCCACCAGCGCGTCGAACAGTCGCTTGAACGGAAACTCGTATCGCACTAGCACCCAGGCGATCACGAATCCCAGGATTATGCTGGCGGCCGACGAGAGAATGGACGCGGCAAAGGTGAACTGGTAGGCGGCGATTGCGCGCGGTGTCCACACGGCCGCCCAGAATTGTGAAAATGAGAGAGAGAACGCCTTGCTGAACAACGCCGCCAACGGCACCAGCACCAGGAAACTGAGATACATGAGCGTGTAGCCCAAGCTCAGCGAGAATCCTGGCAGAATGTGTCGATTCGATTGCGACATGGCTCGTTGACGTTCTTCCTTGAGCGGTTTCTCAGGTTGGGGCGCTACTTTGCCGCCGGTTCGTAAATCTGGTCAAACAGGCCGCCATCGGCAAAGAACTTGGCCTCGGCCTCGTCCCACCCGCCAGCGATTTGCTGAATCGAGAAAAGCTCGATTTCCTGGAACAGGTTCGAATGCTTTCGCAAAATCTCCGGCTTGTACGGCCGGTAGTAGAACCTGGCAATCGTCTCTTGAGCTTCGGGCGTGTAGAGATACTTCAAATAGGCTTCAGCCGCCTCGCGCGACTTTTTGCGGTCGACGTTGGCGTCGACCACCGCTACGCGCGGTTCGGCGCGGATACTGACCGGCGGGTAGACGATTTCCAACTCGCCTTTCGCCTCATCAACCTCGAAGTGCGCCTCGTTCTCCCACGTCAGATGCACGTCGCCGATTTTTTTCTGAGCAAACGTCAGCGTCGCGCCGCGTGCGCCCGTGTCGAGAACCGGCACGTGCTGATACAGTTTGCTGACAAAGTCCTTCGACTCTTGTTCGGAGCCTCCCCGCAGCAGGACGCTGCCCCATGCGGCCAACAGGCTCAGCTTTCCGTTGCCGGACGTCTTCGCGTTGGGCGTGATCACTTCCACGCCGTCGTTGATCAAGTCCGGCCAGTCCTTGATCCCCTTCGGGTTCCCTTTGCGGACCACAAACACAATCGTCGACGAGTAGGGGAGCGAGCCGTTGGGTAACCGCTCGGGCCAATTCTCTTTGATCAGCCCGGCCTTCGAGATGGCGTTCGTGTCGGCCCACATGGCCAAAGTGACGACATCGGCGTCGAGTCCGTCGATGACTTGCCTCGCCTGACTCGAGGAGCCGCCATGTGACTGTTCGATTCGCAGTTGCTTCCCGGTCTTTGCCTTGTAGTCCGAAACGAATTGTTCGTTGATGGCTTTCCACAGTTCCCGCGTCGGGTCGTATGAGACATTCACCAGTACCTGCTCGGACCCGCCCTCCCCCTCGGCCCTGCCGCTCGTGCAGCCGGTCAACAGCAGGGTTGTGCTGGTCAACAGCAGGAGAATCAAACCCCCCTGGCGATTCATTTTGCGTCCCTTCGTATTTATCAGCGTGATGATTATGGTCATTATGATCGTCAAGTTAGTGATGTTTTGTCAAGTGGAGGTGGACCTTTCGATGCGATTCTTCACAACACAATGCCATCTATTGGCTTACGGCGATGAATAGATGCCATTCAAGCGTTGTCATCGCAGCAGCTAATGCCGCCGGAAAATCAGCCGGGAGATAGTCTGGAGTGACTCAGGAGGGGCGATCGGAGTAGCCGAAGACGACATAACCCGAGGGGCTAGCGAGACTTCGATGTCTCGTCCAGAAATGCCGCGTGGCGAACGCCGCTAGATCGGGCAATCCGCTTGCCGACGGTGACCTTTGTCAGCGGCTTTGTCGTCTGGCCCCGTTCGCACGAAATCTCCGCAATCGGCTGCCAATCGAACGGGATTTCCAGCTTGGGCATCGAGGGATCTTCGGCAAAGCAGAAATACGTGCCATCGAAGTCACGAGGGGCTCGACGATCGGGAATCGAACACAGCTCAATTGGCTGGCGATAATAGTACGCGAACAGATGGTGCACCGGCCGGAAGCTGACCAACTGTTCGCCCGGCGGAATCTCTGCGTGTACGGCCGCCACAGCCGCGGAGGGATCGTTCGTCGTGCGGACCTGCGTGCTGACGACCAGGCCCGTATAGACGAGTCCCCAGAACGCGGCCACGGCCACGACTCCCGTCTGCGCGTGCGCGACGTCTTTTTGTCTTCGGGACCAAACGATCGCCAGCGCGGCGGCCATCCCGCAAAAAACGATTAACGTGGCGAGTGACGCCGAGATCGATTCCGACAAGCCGTACAATCCGGGGACACCCCAGCCGCGGACCACAGCCACAACGATGCTCGTCGTGAGGATCACGCCGGCGCCAATCGCCAAAAACCGGTCCCAACTGCGTTGCCACCAGCCGCTGGGCCGCGCTTCCCAGCTCCGCTGCACGGCCGCGCCACACAGGATGGCCACGGCTGGATACAGCGACATGAAGTATCGCGGCCTGGTATCGGCCGGCAGCCAGCACGTCGGAAACGTCACCAGGCAGGCGGTGATGAGAAAGCT
>CAZUPX010000804.1:0-3757 GCA_964622155.1 uncultured Planctomycetaceae bacterium
CGGACCTCGTTGGTGCACAAGTTGTGCAAAAACGCGGCCCGGTCGGCCCCCGCGATTTCGATCTGCGTGCGGTTGCCCAGATCGACCACGGCGGCGCGGTGCACCAGCGCGTCGTAATCGGCAATCCACTCGGGATTTTGCGCTTGCGCCGAGTTCATTTTCTCGGTTTGGATTTCGCGTGCGCCGGTTCTTGCGGCTGCTCGCCGCGCGGATGGGCGATGGCGTAGTGGGCGTTGGACAGAATGAGACACGACTCATAGTGCTTTGCCAACCGCGAGATATCGTCGGCCGATATGGGGAGCATGCCCAGGTCCTCGACCAATTCGTCGTCGAGCCGGCTCATGAGATAGACCTTGCCACGCTTCAGGGCCTGCGCCAGTTCGCAGGCTGGCAGCGAGTCGGCCGGCTTGTGCCGCGCAATGACCTGCATGGCCTCGTCCAGATCGTCCGCCGCGGTGAGCTGTCGCAGGGCCACACCCGGTGGCTCGTCCAACTCGCAACAAATTACGACGTCTCCCTCGGGCTCGGCCGTCTCGGAAACCGCAGCCAGGGCCCGAGCGACGTTCTCCCACGTTTGACTGTTGGCGCCGCCTGCGATGGTCGCCACGATCAGATCTGCCCTACGAGGCACCTGATAGCTCCAGGCTTGTTCGCAGCACCGGCTGCCTTCGTTGAAGACAGCCTCCTGATCGCCGGCCAGCACGTGCAAGATCTCTTCGCCAGCCCCGGGCACGACTTGAATCGTGAATCGCGAACCCAAAAGCCAGCCGACTTCCTCGGCGTCCCTGCGCAGACGGCCTCGCTGGACCGCGCCGCCCGCGCGCGGCGAGCGATAACGTTCGATGCTCGCCGAATCGGAAAACGCCGGAAACACGCCCGAGTTAATCCCGTAGTAACCCAGAGATTCGGCGAGACGCAGCGAACCGATTGAGATCACGAAATCGGCATCGTGGATGGCACGGTTCACGTAGATTGGCTTGCCATCGGTCGTAGCCGCCAGGTAACTCAGCGCGTCGCGGCTCGACGGATCGTGTACTTTGGTGACCATCGCCGAGCAGAACTGGCGCGGCAATTCCGCCAAAAGCCCCTCAGCATCGTTGTGTTTCTCGGACAATGTCCTCAGCAGCGTGACGTCTCGGGCTTCGATGCCGCACGCCGTGAGCACATCCATGGCGCGCGCGATGATTGTCGCCACGCGCGGCACCTGCTCGGCCAGCGCAAGCACGACCTTGTCGCCCGGTACGACAGACTGAGCCAGCGGGGGGAAGCCCAATGGCTCGGTTAGTGCACGCTCGACCGCCTGCGACACATTGTCGAGCGCTAGGCCACGCGGCGCGTCGCAATTGGCCACCAACCTCGCGTCATTGAGGGCCAACTTCAACGAGGCCGAAGCGCCATATCGCAAGAGGGAAATCATCGGTAAACTGGGCTGACTTAAGCCCGTGCCTTCGCACGACAGCACTTGGGATCCGCTTGGCGCATGATAGGGGTCTGTGGCGCGGCGGGTCAAGAAGCAGCGCTTTACCCCGCGACACAAGTTTCCAATAATCTACGCGTGAGGCACGATGGAGTGGGCCTTGTTGGCTTTTCAGGCACATTGAACACTGAGGATCTCGTTATGGCACGCCACGCAGTTAAATCGTTCGCACGCCGCGGTTGGATGAGCCTGTTGCTCGTTGGCCTCGCCGCCGCAGTCCTCGGCACGACCACTGGCTGCCAACAAGGTTCGGCAGGCACGCCGGGCGAAGCAAGTCGTCCGGCAAAGGCCAAGGCCGCTTCGAACGACGTGAGCGACCCAGCCAAGCTGCTGCAGGCAATGGCCGAGACCTACAAGACCGCCAAGACCTACGAAGACGCCGGCGTATTGCAGATCGCCATCGAGACCGAGGACGGGCAAAAACACCAGCCGGAACCGATGTTGTTTTCCGTCGCTCTTGCGCGGCCCAACAAAATTCGCATTCACTCGCTCGAAGCCAGCATTGTCAGCGACGGCAAGCGGCTGTACGGCACCAGCGACTCGCTGCAGAATCAAGTCCTCGTGCAACCTTGTCCCGATCCGCTTTCGATCGAAAAGTTGTTTTCCGACAAAATGCTGGCCGCCTCGGCACGAGCCCAATTGGATATCGCGCAGCCGCAGTTGCAGTTGCTGTTGGATGAGAACGCGATCGAGGAGCTCACCGGGGGCGGCAAGCCCTCAAGTCTGCCCGACGCAGATCTGGGTGGGGTTAAGTGTCACCGGGTGGAAGTCAAAGGAGCCGGTGGTACGACCGTGTTTTGGATCTCGGCCGCTGACAACCTGCTGGTCAAGCTTGAGTTTCCTTCGGATGAGTTGAAGAAGCGATTCTCGGTTGCCAAGTGTTCGCTGTGGGCCGAGTTTAAGGGAGTACGAATCAATGGCGACATCGCGCCCGACGCGTTCGCCTTCAACGCGCCCGAAGGCGCCAAGCTGCTCAGCCGCTTGTTCCCACCTCCGCCGGCGGCCCCCTCGCCGCTGTTGGGCCAGAAGCCCGAGGACTTCACTCTGGTCGACTCCGAAGGCAAATCGGTCACGCGCGAGTCGCTCGAAGGCAAGATCGCGGTTCTCGACATGTGGGCCACATGGTGCGGTTGGTGCTTCGAGGGCTTTCCGAACCTGCAGAAGGTCTACGACCAGTTCAAAGGGAATGACAAGGTCATGATCCTGGCCGTCAATCAGGATGAGCCGTCGGTCAGCGACGAGCAGGTTCGCCAATCGTTCGAGAAAAAGCATCTGACGATTCCCATCGTCCGCGACCCGCAACAAGCCGGGGGAAAGGTGTTGCACGTCGAGGGGCTGCCCACGATGGTCGTTCTCGGTCCCAATGGGGCCATCGAGGACTATCACGTTGGTTACGATGCCCAACTGACCGAGACGCTGCCTCCGAAGCTCAAAAAACTGTTGGATGGCGGGAGCCTGGCCACCGAAGAGCTGGAAAAATACGAGCAAGCACGGAAGGCTTACGACGAGCAACTCGCCGAGGCGACGGTCAAAGACGCCGGCGACGGCGCCTCCGAGTAACTCGAATCGACGCTTGGTAAGGCGGCCGCTGCATCCGTTAGCGATTTTGCAGCGTGCAATTGGGAATTGCGCTTTGCACACCGTTGGCCGCCACACCGAGGATTCGACGATGTCCATTACTCCTGACGCAATGCTCGCCTGGTGTCAGACGCTGCTGAATGTCGACGGCCGTCGGCCCAAACATGATCTCGCCGAGTATCTGGCCATCATCCCGCGACTGGACTCGTTGGCCGACCTTTCCCCAGGGACCGGTGTGCTCGTCCGGGGCGACGTCGACGCCAAGCTCGGACCGAAAGTCGGTGAAGGGGACATTCGCTTGCGGTCGATGAGCCAAACACTCCGGTTTGGCATTGACCGCGGATGGAAGCAAATCATCTTTGGCCATATAGGTCGCAAAGGGGAGGAATCGCTAGACAAGGTCGGCCAGCGGATCGGCCAGATCATGGATTGCCCGGTGTCGTTGTTGCCGGACTGGCTCGATGAATCGAGTATTACAATCCGTCCCCATGTGCACGACGCAATTCGCGCCGCCGCGCACGGCAGCGTGCTGCTGCTGGACAACACGCGGCGGTACAAGATCGAACGGGCGTTGTGGAAAGCCGGGCCCGGCGAATTGCCGGATCTGGCGCAGCCACTGGCCCGATTTGCCAATCAATTTGCCGATTCGGTGGCACGAGTGTACGTCAACGAGGCTTTGTCGGCCGGCAGCCTTGACGCTTC
>CAZUPX010000805.1:0-2844 GCA_964622155.1 uncultured Planctomycetaceae bacterium
GCCACGTGCAGCACCCGCGAGAGCCGCAGCGCGCCCGCGACGCCGAACCGCACGGGAATGGACTTCAGGCCCTGTGCGCGGTCGACCGCGACGTCCTGGCACGCGTAGATGATGTCGAAACCGGCCACCCACAACAGCACCGCGCCCCCGAGTACCAGCGCAGGCAAAACATCGGCCGGGTGCTGAATCACCTGCTGGCCGCGGATCGCGATCCACGCCGACACCGGCGCCAGCATGAGCGCCGCCCCCAGCCAGAAGTGAGCCGCTGCGGTAAACCGCTTGGTGAAGCTGTAGCCTAGCAAGAACGCCAGCACCGGCAGCGACAACGCCATCGGCAGCCAGTTGGGCAGGAACACAAACGTCGAGGCAACAAATGCAATCGACGAGCCGACAGCAAACGCCGCGACCGACCCGACTGTCAACATGCCGGCCGGAATGTGTCGCATCGCGGTCCGCGGATTCTCGGCGTCCAGCCGCCAGTCGGCAATCCGGTTGAAAGCCATGGCCGCGCTGCGCGCCGTGACCATGCACAGCACGATGCCCGCCAGTTCTTGCCATCGCCACTCGACGCTCGGCGTTCCCCGTGCGCCGGCCGTCCAGGCCATCACCGCCGCCAATAGCGCAAACGGCAGCGCGAACAGTGTATGGCTGAAGCGGATCATCTCCAAGATGTGACGCAGCCGCTTGAACATTGCCCTGCGCTCATGTTCCCCAGCGCCGAATCAGTGCATGGTCGACGCCCAACTGATCGCAAATGCGGGCCACGACGAAGTCGACGAGGTCGCCGATCGACTGCACGCCGTGATAGAAGCCCGGCATTGCGGGCAGCACGATCGCGCCGGCCCGGTCGGCGCGCTGCATGTTCTCGATCTGGATCGTCGACAGCGGCGTCTCGCGCGGCACCAAGATCAGCTTGCGGCGTTCCTTCAGGTGAACTTCCGCCGCGCGTTGAATCAGGTTGCCGCTCGTGCCGTGCACGACCGCTCCCAGCGTGCTGCCCGAGCAAGGGCAAATCACCATGCCGCCAGTCAAAAACGAGCCGCTTGCGATCGGAGCATTCAGATCGTCGCAGTGGTGATAAGTCACGCGGTCTGTCCGGCTTAGGGCCGCCTCGGCAGCGCCGCTGAAGACCTCGGCAATCGCCGGCGGGAGCATAGCCCGTTTCGGCGAATCCTTGTCGCCAACCAGCAGGCTGCTGAGCTTGAAATGCTTTAAGTCGACGTCGAAGCCCAATTCCTGCTTCAAAACCACCTGGGCCGCATGGCTGATCGAAAGGTGCACGTGCCGGTTGGCCTCGATCAGCGCCTCCAGCAGTCGGATGGCATAGATCGCCCCGCTGGCCCCTGTGATCGCCAACACGATGTTCGTTTGCGTCATTTAGTGCCTGCATACAACGTGGCCAGCCCCAAGGTGAGCGGCCAGTAGCGGACGTCGCGTGCTCCGGCGGCCCGCATCCGCTCAGCCAGCGCCTCGCCCGAGGGAAACTGGCCGACGCTTTGAGGGAGATAATGATAGGCATCATCGGCGTTTCTCGCCAGCGCCTGACCGATACGCGGCAGCAAGCGGCCGAAGTACCAGGCGTACACGCTGCGCAACACCGGCGCGCTGGGCATCGAGAACTCGAGCACGGCGATGCGCCCTCCGGCGCGGCACACGCGCAGCATCTCGCCGAGGCCGCGATCGGTGTCGGTCACGTTGCGCAGGCCGAAGGCCACCGAGACGATCTGAAATGACCCATCGGCGAACGGCAGCCTCTGGGCGTCGGCTTCGACGAACGTGACCCCGTCGACTCTGGCGCGAGCGGCCTTGTTGTATCCCACGACGAGCATCGGCCGGCAGAAGTCGGCCGCCACGACCGGCGTCTGACTCTTCCCCGCGCGCCAGTAGGCCAGTGCCAGGTCGCCGGTGCCCGTGCACAGGTCCAACACAGGCGTGTCGCCCTGGGGAGGCACTTTTCGCACGACTTGCCGGCGCCAATAGACGTCGACGCCCAGCGACAGCAGATGATTCAAAAAGTCGTAGCGCGGCGCGATCTGGCCGAACATCCGCCGCACGCGGTCTTCGGATTTGTCAACGCTTGTCGGCGGTGCTACAACTTGCGACATGCCAGTGCCAACTCCCTCGGGTGCCACTGGCATCCTGCCAGTGCTGGATTGCAAAAAGAACGTGCACTGGCGACACGCCAGTGCCACCCTTTGTATTCATGATACCGGCGGCGGGTGGCACTGGCATCCTGCCAGTGCTTGACCCGATCTGTGTGGTTCAAACACGATTCGCGATATCGAGCTTGTATTCGACCCAGCGCGAGCTGACGAGTTGGACCACTTCGTCGTTAACGACAAGCCGATCGGGTGATTCCTGCGACCGCTCGCCAGCAATCTTGGCGGTGGCGTCGATGCCCACGTGCCGCGCTAGTGTTGGCTCGACACGGCCACCCTCGAACGACGCAGCCGGGCCATCATAGGTAAACACGTCCCGCTCGGGGGACACGTTGGCTCCGATTTCGGCCAACACGCGCTGCGAATCACACACGTCAACCTGCTCATCGACGACCACCACGAATTTGGTGAATCGCAGCGCAGCCGATCCCCACAGCGCGCTGGCCACTTGTCGAGCCTGAAACGGAAACGTCTTGCGGATCGATACGAACACAAAACGATCTCGCCCGCCGAATGCCGGCAAATGCAGATCGATTACCTCCGGCGCGAAAACGCGCACGGCCGGCAGCAGCATCCGCTCGCGAGCTTTGCCCAAGCAGCCCGACTCGCTGTGCTCGCCGCTGTCGACGAGCGCGGGGATAATGGCGTAGCTACGGTGCGTCACTGCCGTGACGTGAACAATCGG
>CAZUPX010000806.1:0-1774 GCA_964622155.1 uncultured Planctomycetaceae bacterium
CCGGCAGTAGTAGTCGACGCCGCGACCGGTCGAAGCCTTCCAGCGCGCCCAGCCCAAAAACACATCACGCGTCGCCTGAATGAGGCGCTGGCCTTCAACGACGCGCTGGCCTGCATGCTTAAACTGGCTCGCGCCGAGGTAAGCTTCCAGCACGGAAGGCGACGCCTGCTTCAACTGCAGAAAGAGGGGCGTGCCATCACCCGCTTCAAAGAGCGCGATGAGACAGCGCGTGCCGACGCTCCCCACGCCAACGACTTTGCGAGCGACATCCACCAATGAAAAGCGATCGAAGAACACGCGGTGTTCCAGCGACAGGCTCTGGCTATAGGCGTCCAGAAACGCGTTAACCGTCTCCGATCCGGCCGAGGAGATCCCGTCATCGACCCGGTCGATCAGCGGCGGATCAGAGACGATCATGCGCCGACCGTCGACGACCGCTGTCAGCTTGTCCAAGGCAAGAAGACTGTCGCGTTGAGCAGCCTTGGTCAGGATCGACTCCTTCCACTTCCGGTGCCCCTTGCCGTGCTTCTCGAGTCGCTTCAATGCAGCCTCAGTGTCAAAGCGGTAGTAGTGCAGGTCGAACGGACTGAGTTCCGAGGCCTCGGCCATGGACGCGCCATACGCGCGCATCGCTGAGCGCGTGGCACTGCGGGCCTGCTTCTTGCCCAAGCCGCTTGTCCGCGCGCAGACCGTGATGCTCGCGGCCAGGCGCTTGACGTCCCACTCAAAGGGACCCGGCAGCGTCTCGTCAAAGTCATTGACATCGAAGACCAGATCCCGATTCGGAGCGCGATACCACCGGAAGTTGCCAAGGTGCGAATCGCCGCAGAGTTCGACGATCAGGTCCGTGCTATTGCACGCGGCGAGATCGCTGGCCATAATCGCCGCGGCCCCACGCAGAAAGGTAAACGGCGTGCGACTCATCCGGCCATACCGCAGAGGGACAAGGTCGCGGAGCCGCACAGCGTCTTGCTTCGAAAGGATGGTGAGCGGGCCGACCCGGCCCGACGCCCGTGCAACTTCGAGATGAGCCTCCAGGGGAGCGGTGTCCCGCCGCGATCGTCCGCGGTCGTAGCGATCGGCAGGGGTGGCCGAGCGGCCGGTCGATCCGCTCCCGGAGATGAGTGAGTGCTTTGACATGGAACGATTCAGCAGGAATCCGAGCATAGGTTTCCAGGAGCTCTTCCGCGCGGGGGTCATTTGAAGCCCATGCTCAAAGTGGCAAAGGTGGTTGGTGTCACACATCTCTCAACTCGAATCTCGCTCCCTTGACCGGGTCGCTCTCAGCGAACACGCCCTTGAGAACCAACACGCCGACCGGGGCGCCCGTCCGGCCAGACGGTGTCCCTGCCGCTCTGGAGATGGGTTCGTCACACCACCCCTCGTCCTCTATTCGCATAACCCCCGGGTCGCGAGACTCGGGGGTTGTCGTTTGGTGGTGGCGGGCGCGTCGGCCGCGCCCAGACCAGCCATGTCGCTTCTGACCGCCAGCGGAAGATACTCGTCGATTTGTCAGGCGAGTTCATCTGTAATCGCCGTTGGCGGGCGCGTTTGATCAATGCTGGGACACACAGGCGGTTTCAACCTCGGGCGGATCGAGCGAACTACGGCGGGCCCAAACCTGGCAGCACTCACCGCCTGCGGGTATGGGACACCAATTAATGTCCCGCTCAGAATCAAAGGAGTTTAAGGCCCTCGTCAAAGGTGACGGGGGCCTTATCGCGTACAGGCCGGGCGGCGGAATCGGAGAGTGTAACGTTTGGTCTGTAAAAAG
>CAZUPX010000807.1:0-5582 GCA_964622155.1 uncultured Planctomycetaceae bacterium
TGTCGCCGACCGCGCTGCGGCGTCAACCAGACTTTTTCAACGGGCTGCTAGCCCACCTGAGCCGATACGAAGGCATTTTGATGCTGCGCGCAATCTGGGGGGCAAAAGAAATCGACTACCAACTTGTGGATGTCCCGATCACGTTGTTGCAGAAGATTCGTGAATGCGAAGCATTGCCGGTGGGGCAGAGGAGAGGGCGCAGGAGCCTGGGGTTTGACGTTTCGGAAGGGGGAGAGATCCTGTTTCATGTTCATTTCGACGGCGCCGACGGGAAGTGCCAGGTGCGGAATCTCCGCATCGACCGATGCCTCATGTTGATAGAATGGCAGCAAGAAGTGCGAGAGTAAGGCTACTCGCACTTGCTGGATTTGCGGAGCACGATCCAATAGCAATGCTGACGCCTGGCGTGATGGGCTTTCTTCCAGCGTGGATCGGTAATCGGCCCTTTGCGGATTTTCACGATGCAATCGCACGGTGTAAATCCGACTTCCACGGCCGCGTTAATTAGCTCGATGTGCGCCCACTGGAATCTGTGCCCATGCACGTAGTCGGCAATCTTGCAGAACAGGATGCCGTCTTTGCGCAATACTCGGTACGCTTCCGTGAGAAACGGCTGGAATGTGTGAGTGAAGTTATAGCCGTTCTTGGCTGACGACTTAACCACCAGTCCGAATCGGTCGTTGAAGTCCTTGGATCGGTCCTTTCCTTGGTTCGGAATGTGGGGCGGGTCGTAAACTACAACGTCAAACGAAACATCCTTGCAGGGCATCTTGCAGTTGTCCGCAAGGATGTCAGGCTCAAACTTTGGATCGATGTCCATGCCGACCACGTTGCGATGGCTACCACGCCAAAACCGACCGGCGTTGATCGTTGCATCCAGGATGCGTTTTGGCTCTTTCGTTGGATAGAAGCAGAGCATTTTTTCAAGCAGTTCCTCGTCATTACCGAACCACACGGATGGTAGCGGGACGTAGGTGCTTGGCTGCGCGACGGCCGAATCCATTTTATCTAGTGTGAATAAAGGCTGCGTCATGTTGGGTTTTCGCTTGTTGGGCATTCGTCCTGATTCCTTTCAACGCTGGGGCCATTCTAGGCCAATAGGTCATTGAAACTCCATAGCCGGTCAGTCGCGCCCGCTGCCATCGCCGGGCTGATTCGCATTTTGCACGGCCGCCGGCATGAAGCTCCCACTTGCCGAGGACGAAAAGGCACTGATTGAGCGAGCCGCTTGTATGGCGCGGTGCCAAGCCAGTCACGTGGACCAGGGACGTGCTCTTGCGGGCCGCTAAGCGGCGTGTAGGCTAAGGGCATTGGACCTGCCAGGCGTTGAACCTGGACGCATGGGTTTATAAGACCCGGCGGCCAACCTGGCAGGCCCGATGAAAGACGGGCACCGGAGTCGAACCGGTTTTCTGAGGGTTGCTAACCGCAGCGAGGACCGTCCTCCCACCCGTCTATCTGTGTGCGAGCCCGGCGCGAGAGGACTAGTCCCGTGTCGGGCTCGCCTTGTTTCATGCGCTCACCTCCACTCCCATCGCTCGCGCGACGGCTTGCGCGTTGAAACGGATCACCTTGCGGTTCAATCGGATTGCTGGGATTCGCCCAGCGCGAACCCAGGCCAGCACCGTTTGCTGCCTGACTTGAAGCTGCTTTGCGATTTGGGCCGTTGTTACAAGTGTTGGGGCCATTTTGCACCTGATTTTGTGGGCATTAAATTCAAACGCGATTCTAAACTGTGATTGGCAATTCTAAAAAGTTACAAAGGCCGAAAACGAAAAAGCCCGTGCTGTGTCGATAAAGGGAGACAATCCTTCCCTTTCGTCGCACAGCACGGGCTCTCTTAGTATCAGCAGCAATCCCGTGCTTTGGCGCAGTCTATCGCTTCATCGAATCGCCTCGCACAGCGATCCTCCGCGATTGGTGAGCCACCGACCGCATTGTATCGAATCGGGCGCATCGCGATCAAGCAGCCAAACAGATAATTACATGCCAAAGCGCTAGAATCCGTTTTCAAATGACCCCACTACCGACCGCCAACAAAATTTGCCCGTCGCGGCCGCTGCGCGGTACAATCCGGGCGGTTGCAATGCTCGTGGCGAAGGATCCTGCTCGCGAGGCGCGTCATGCGATCGTGCGTCGGCTATTCGGTGTTGCTCTTGATGGCATCGGCTGTGCCCGGCCGCGCGCAGACCGTTCAGCTCCCATCGTTTTCGAGCTTTGGAGTCGATACGACCGTGATCGTGCCGGATCGGGGCGCGGCGTCGCTGGGACGTAACTCGCGCATGGCCACAGGTGGCACCGACGTGAACGGCATCCCGCGCCAGCGGGCCATCGGGCTCAATCGGCAAACCGGCGGTCAGCAGGTGATGGCGCAAATTCACGATCCGCGCGAAGCCGATGCGGCATTGCTCAATCAAGCGGGCGGCCCTCGGGCCGCTGGAAAAGGTCGTGCAGTCCCCTCGTCGGCTTCGGCGCCACGAGCCGGAACTGACCAAGCACTAGGCAGCGTCGTCGAACTCGAGCGGCGACGTGCCGAGTCACAATCCTCTGCCCAGCGCGAAGCTTATGCAGCGTTCGAAAAGGGGCGCCAAGCGCAAGCCGCCGGTAAGAATTCAGTGGCCGCAGTCTACTATCGCACGGCGGCCAAACTAGCCGACGCCACGCTGCGACAAGCGATCGATGCTGAGCTGCGCCGCATGTCGGCTCAGCCGAGTCCGTCTGGCAAGGGCCGAGCAGCCGCCGCGGCGGCCAAATAGGCGCGTCCGCTCGACGCGCCCCAGCAGGACTTGAGCGCGACTCTCAACGCGCTTTGGCGCAAGATGACGAGGATAGTGAGTCAGGAGTCAGGGGCTACTCCAATAAAACGATCCGCTGATTTCGCAGATTTCACAGATCAAGAAACTCTCTCATAGAGAAATCTGCGGCCATCTGTGCAATCTGCGGATGCACAAGGCTCACTTGGATCGCTTGACGGGCTCAAGCCCGCCAATACAGGTCTTGACTCTCCAAGGGTTCAGCTCCGGGTTCTTCGTCGGCTGCCGTTCAATCACCAGGTTGGCGAAGAACGTTTTCTTTTTTCCATCCTTGTCGGAGTACGTGACGGTATAGAGGTACTGCACTCCGGCGAGCGATCCCTCGGCCGCGACCGAGGCGGTTTTATAGAATCGCACTTGTGCGCGCGGCCCAAGAGCCAGCAGACATCGCACGAGCGGATCATTGACGAACGCTCGCAGTTGGTCCCTCGCGTCGTCGTCGGTGCGGTAGTACAACCACAATCCGTCGTCGGCCGGTGGTCGATAATCGGGATTGAATGTCAAGCGATACGCCAGTTGCGGCTGATCCTGCCGCAGAAAGTCGAACCAGGCGTCGGCCATCGCCCTGGGTTGGTTTTCCAAAAGAAGGGAGTCGGTCATCCAGCGCATGGCCGGCGCAACGGTGAAGACGACGGCAAGTGCCAACCCCGCCAGTGCGGCCGCGCGGCCGGTGCGACTGGCATCGGATTTCACCCGGGCAACCGCCACAAGATTGACGCCAATGCCCAAGGGCGCCACCAGCGAGACGAGGCCGCCCAGCATCGCCACAGGGGACGCAAGCCCCAAAATCAAGCCGCCTACCGCCCAGGGCTCGACGGAGCGATACTCCGTCTGGTGCACGTTCAGCGATTCAGTGTCGACAGACTCGGTCATAGGGATTCGGCTGCGGTGGAATGGGTTCGAGCGGAGGTCTCTTGGCGCCAGTCGCCCTCGAGCGCCTACTTTCGATGCTACCGCTTGGCTTTTTTGCGATCAAGGCGACACCCCAACATGAGCGCCGCCGGACTGGCGGCGCCTTTGAGCACGGCCCGTGCTGGCAGATTCTTGCCCTTTGGAAGTTGCTTTGACCGTGGACCACGACGCCACTAGAATGACGTGACTGAAGTCTATGCCATCCTACTCATTTGCAGCCCTAAGCTGATAGGAGTCATGGTCATGTATCGATTGCTCGCTATTTTTTGCGCGTCGCTCTTGGTTTTTTCGGCGGTCGCCTCGGCCGATGACCTGAAAGGGGATTATCTGGAAACACGAACCTGCGATGTCTACACCGGCCCGTGCTTTGCCAACGGCCAGGGCGGTCTGACCGGCAACGACGCGATCATGGCCTGGAGCATCGATCGCGGGACTTATGAGAACGTCGACCTGGCAGGCCTGAAGGTCGTCGTCGTGCTCAGCGCCTCGGATACGCTCGGGTTT
This sequence comes from uncultured Planctomycetaceae bacterium, assembly GCA_964622155.1. Lineage (GTDB taxonomy): Bacteria > Planctomycetota > Planctomycetia > Pirellulales > PALSA-1355 > CAZUPX01. Next base: position 4,230 of record CAZUPX010000807.1, read on the forward strand.
GGCGGCACGCTGGTCTGCCATCCCGATCCAATCCGCTCGGTAATCATCGTCGACGAAAAGGGCACATCGCGACAGCGCGAGGCCCTCGTGCAGTTCGCCGCGCAATATGCCAAGCACGCTGGCGAGGTGGTCAAGGTCGTGGCGGCCCCGATCGATATGAGCGTCGATCACTTTGACATCGTTGGCACGCTGAAGGCCGGCGACTACGCCCAGATCGAAACCCGCAAGCTGCACCAAGGCGATTGCGTCTGCTCAAACGAGGCCACGTTCTATCCGCCGTTGTGCGATGTGAAAAATGCCGTTGCGGCCTTCACCGTCGAAGGCGAGTTCTCCGGACCGGGTCTGGGTACGCACTGGTCGAACGGTCACACTCGCAGCGCCTTCGTGGCAAGTTTTTCGTACTAGGGAAATAGCGGTTCGATTGACTGCCGGGTGACGTGGCCGCACTAGCGCGCATGCCCGCGAGGCGCGGGCATGGCACCCTGTGAAGCGCATGGCATCCTGAATTCAAATCCTCTGGTCCACCGGAGAACGGAACATCATGCGAACGTGGTTGGTGCTGGTTGTCGTGCTGTTTGCATCCAATCTGGTTCTGGCGGCCGACTACACCGTCGAGCCGCTCAAGGAAGGCCCGCCGAGCGACGTGGCGGCCGACGTCGTGGCGCAGCTCGCGACTAGCGGCTTCAAGGTGATGCAAGATCCCAAGCGGGCGCTCTGCGAAATCTGGCCGGCCAAGAAATGGGCGCTCAAAAGCGACTTTGCACCCTCGGACAGCGTGCTCTATCCGCTCGTGCCCGGCAGCCTGGCCGGCGCGGTCCGCTTTGGGCGCAAGGCGGCTGACTTTCGCGGACAGGATATTGCCGCGGGCGTGTACACACTGCGATATGCCAATCAGCCGGTCGACGGGAACCATGTGGGCACGTTTGCCACGCGCGACTTTTTGCTGATGGTGCCGGCGGCTGCCGACACGTCGCCGGCGGTAATCGCCGAGATGGATCTGTTCAAATCCAGCGCCCAATCGGCCGAGTCGAGCCACCCGGCCATCATGCCGCTGGTCAAAGGGGACGCGGCGGAGCCGTTGCCCGGCCTGCGGCACTTGGAGGAGCAGGAGTGGTGGACCGTGCGGTTTGCCGACGGATCGGGTGACAAGAAGGTGGCGCTGGAGTTGATCGTCGTGGGCAAGGCCGCCGAATAAACTCCCTGTTTGTTGGCCTGCACTTTCTGAGAACCGAACTATTTTAAGCGGCCAAGGCGACGAGGCTTTGGGCCAGTTGCCGGATTTTTGGGGGGAGCGGCGTGGTAGTGGTGACGGCTCGTAATTGATTGTCGAGGATCAGTTTCCGCAGGGCTTTA
>CAZUPX010000808.1:0-1764 GCA_964622155.1 uncultured Planctomycetaceae bacterium
CATTTCGAGCGCTGGCCGCAACTGACCTGGCCCGATCACGTCGTCCGATTTCCACCGGGCCGCCCGCTACGCGTTGTGCATCAACGCAACGGCGAACCACTCGTTCAGATACTAGGCACCAGCTCTGAGCAGCGCAAGAAAATCCGCACTGCCGACTTTCAAGTCGACACCGGCGGGCTGTTCGCCGTGGCCGTCGCCTACGGGTCGACCGAGGCCGACGCCGTGACGCGGCACGTGGCCAACTATTGGGCCCTGGGGGGCGAACACTCGCGCCGCAGCCTTGTCACCGGCCCCATTACGGCCCACTACTGTGGCACGCCGCAAGGCCGCCGGCCGCAAGAATCGGGTGCGCATGGCTGCACGTTGGTTCACGTCGACGAGACTCAGCGCGTACGCACGACTTTCATTTCCACCGATGCCGTGCGTTATCAGGCCGAACGCGTGGCGGTCAACGAGCCGACGACCCGCGATCAATTACACCAAATCCTCGATGAGCGGATCCGCGAGCTGCTGGGCGATCCGTTTGGGCCTGACCTGCTGGTGCAGTGGACTGTGTTGGGCAGCAAGCGCCTGGCGGCCGAACTGACGCGCGGCACGTTGGCGGGCGCCTTGACCGCCGAGCTGCGCGCCGCGCACGGTCAGCGGCGCCCTGCCTCTTGGACGGTGGCGATTGAGGCCGAGTCGGCCGGACCCATTCCCGTCGAGCGATACGAGGAAGAAACGGTCCTCGGCGAGTTTCTACGCACGCTGCGGCACTATGCCGATCATCCCGAAGAACCGCTCGACCTTAACGCGTACCTGAACGAGCGGCACGCGGCAGGTCACGTTGGAGCCGCGGTTGCGCTTTCGGAACCGGCTGTGCGCCGCCGCGTGTTGTCGGAGGTCGCGCGGCTGGGGGTCGAACTGCTCGGACCCGAGGAGTCTCGACCATGAGAATTTCCTCGCTGGCGGTTGACGGATTCGGCGTGTGGAGCGGGCTGGAACTGGCCGACCTGGGCGGCGAGCTGATCGTGTTCTACGGCCCCAACGAAGCCGGCAAGACCACGCTCGTCGAGTTCGTCCGCTCGATGTTCTATGGATTCTCGAACGAGCGCCGCTCACAGTATCTGCCGCCAGTGCGCGGGGGCCGTTCGGGCGGTGCCATCCACGTCGCCGCGAAAGAGAAGAACTACACGATCACGCGTCACGGTGACGACTCGACACATATTGCCCCGACGATCGTCATCGAAGACGGACAGGCCGTCGACCAATCGAGCACTCTGCCGGCGGTGTTGGGGGGCGTCGACGAGTCCATCTTCAACAACGTTTTCGTTTTCGGGTTACGCGAAATTCAAGAGCTGGCCACGTTGACCGACACGCAAGCCGCCGAAGAGCTATACAACCTGGCGCTGGGCCTGGATCGGGTTTCGCTGGTGGACGTGCTGGCCGAATTGGAGACCTCGCGTAATCGATTGCTGGGCGCCGATGATCGCCCGTCGCTGGTGACACAATTGCTCGGTCAACGCGAGCGGCTGCAGGGCGAGATCGACGTCTTGAGCACTTCGACGCTCCGCTACGTGTCGCTCTCGTCGCAGCGCGATCGGCTGGCCGCCGACGTCAGCCAATTGGAGGCCGAAATCGCCGGGCTGGAGCGGCAAGCTCGCGAGCTGGCGCTGGCGCGCGGACTCGTCGAGCGCTGGCAAGAGCGCACGAAGATCGACGAGCGGCTGCGGAACCTGGTCGGGCTGGACACGCTGCCCTCAGGCGCGCTGGCGCGCTTCGAGC
>CAZUPX010000809.1:0-3235 GCA_964622155.1 uncultured Planctomycetaceae bacterium
GGTCCACAATCCGTGGAATCGAGACTACGTCGCCGGCGGTTCATCCGGCGGGTCGGCCGCGGCGGTGGCTGCCTCGCTCTGTTACGGTGCGCTCGGGTCCGACACGGGCGGATCGGTTCGCGTACCCGCGTCCTTCTGCAACATCGTGGGACTGAAACCGACGTACGGCCGTGTGAGCACGCGAGGAGCCATTCCGCTCTCGTGGTCGCTCGACCACTTCGGACCCTTGACACGTACTGTTTTGGACGCCGCCATGCTCTTGCAAGCGATCGCCGGATACGACGCCCGAGAGACCACCAGCGTCGACCGACCGGTCCCGGAGTACGCCGCGGCCGTCAAACGCGGGGCATCGTCACTGCGGGTTGGTGTACCGCGGGAATACTTTTTTGCCACACTCCACCCAGATGTGGAAACAGCAGTCGGGCAGGCGCTTGCGGTGCTTTCGAAGCTGACCGCTGGCGTGCAGGAGGTCGTCATACCCGTCAGTCCGGACGTGAACGCGACGGTGATGTTGGCCGAGGGCTTCGCGTTCCATGCGGCACGAGTAAAGGAGGCCCCGCAGTTGTTTCAGCCACCTGTTTTGGGACGTCTGCGCGTTGGTGCCGCCGTCGAGACGCCGACGTATATCGATCGGCGGCGGGAGCTGGATCAGATGCGTCGCGCAGCGCCAGAATTGTTCGCGCATGTCGATCTGCTCGTCACACCTACGGTACCGCTCTTGCCGGTACTAATCGCCGAGGCGCGGGACGACGATGCCGGAACCGCGATGTTTGCTCGCAACACGCGACCATTCAACGCGTATGGCTTGCCGGCAGTATCCGTGCCCTGCGGCTTCGCAAGAAATGGTCTTCCGATCGGCCTGCAGATCGTCGGTCCGCCTTGGGGAGAGGAGTCCATCCTCCGCCTCGCTCACGCGTACGAACAGGCAACCGACTGGCAGACACGACGTCCCACGCTGTGACCCACCCAACGCCGACGTCACGCACCATGCGGGCCGTGAGGCTTCGCGGCCGTAATGAAATTGGCTGCTCCCTGAACCGCATGTCAAGTTACGCGGACCCTGCCAACGAGTTAACGATTCTATCTTCAGTCGAGCCGGTCGGAGTTTCAGCGGTCTAACGCGCGGCTGGCGGGCAAGCCTTGCTCCTAGATCAACGGGGTGACGTGTCGAGGCACTCGGTCCACAACCTCTCTACCAGATCGGCGGCCCTTGGCAGGTCCCTTACATCATCGACGCCCTGCCCGGCGAACAGTGCCATGTCTGTGATCGCTCCTCGAAGATCGCGCAGTGGTGAGGCAGAGTTGTAGCGAAGGACGGTCGTCCCGTTTGCTCGCGTGGCGACTACGTCACCTTCGCCTGGCCGCCGGCCAACGGGCGGACAACCTGCTGCCTCCCATCGTTCGAGAGTCGAGTTACGCAGTGAGCGATGAGTTGCCCCCGGCCACCCGTCCTGAAAGCACACCGATAGGGTGGTTTCGCTCCCTCGCGACTTGATGAGGAGATTCTTGTACTCAGGGTGCGTGAGACTCTCTTGCGTGGCCACGAAACGAGTTCCGAGCATGGCACCAGAAGCACCTGCGAGTAGCGCCTCCCGGATCTTTCTGCCGTGACCGATGCCGCCGGCGGCCAATACCGGTGTATTCCGCGCGTGATCCAGAACTCTGGGAAGCAGGTCGTAGAGTGCTGTGCTCGACTGGACATGACCGCCAGCTTGCACGCCCTGACACACGAGATAGTCCGCACCCAGATCCAACGCCAATCGAGCGCCGCTGGAATTTGCGACCTGTACCCCGAACTTCGCACCGGCATTCCGAGTGGCCGAAACCACTTCCTTCGTCGGCAACCCCCAAGAGAAGTGCAGGACGGGTGCTCCGGCTTCGAGAACTACAGGAAGCGACACGGGCTCGAACGCCAGGATATAGTTCACTGCGAAAATTCGCTGCGTGCGTGCGCGCACGGTTGTCACCGCCTTACGGGCGTCGTCAGGAGTAAGCCCTCTCAAGCCGCCGAGGATACCCATCCCACCAGCGCTGGACACGGCGGCGACCAGATCGGGACCAGCGCCGCCATGCGGCGCCTGAAAGATGGGGTACTTCAGACCGAAGAGCGACATCAATTCCGTGGCCCGCGGCGTGGGAAGCCGCGCTTGGAGATCCTGAGCGTTCGCCGGACTTGATGCGCTGGATATGCTCAGCGCCGCCCGCGCGATTACGCTGTTCTTGAGAAAGTCCCGCCTCGAAGAAGCCATAGCGCCTTTTCCTCCGTACGTAGAACCGCCGACGGCAAAGGTAACCCTGTGTGGTGAAGACGTCCGAGCCCTTCGGCAACCAGCGTTTCGACACCAATCATGACGTGTAACGGTCGGCATCAGCGACGGCGCGCAGCGCCGTCCGCTGCATGCTGTTGTTAGACCGCCATTGTGCTCGCACTCTGCCTTCTCCGCAGCATGATCGCCAGCATCAACATGAAAAGAGGTGCTGTGATCGCCCATGGAAAGCCGAGAAACAGCAGCCTGGATGAAAACGTCGGATAGAAGTAGACGATGCCGATGAGCGGGGTGACGAGAGCATTGGCGATGAGCGATCGTCTGACCCAGCGCTCAAAGCCGACGTTCTTGACCGCAGGAACGGCAAGCAGACATGCCAAGCCCATCGCGATATAGCCCACTGCGTCATAGTCCCAGAACAAGGAATGCGGGGTTTGTTCCAGAACTCGAATGGCTTCAGATCCCCCCCTCAGCTTTGCGGGGATGACTGTTGCGAGTTGGACCACATAATTCGCACTGACAAAGACCGCATAAATGATCGTGAAGATCAATGATGCATGGGTCCAGAACTGCTTGCCCGGCGACGTTAGATGATGAAGGGCCAGCATCTCCAGAATAAATGGCACAACGATGCAGAGCGATGTTCCGTAGATCAGAATCTCGTCAGCGGGAAACCGAAGCATGCCGGCAACCTGAAGGATCTGCACGAGACCGTACGCCACGGTCGACGTGAACGCGGCCAGGCCAGACCAGTACCCTACGTTGCTAATGCTACTGGCCAAACTTTCTCCTTTCCAGAGGCGTTCACCGGCGGCCTAAGACTGCGCTTCAGCCGCGGCGGCTCGCGCGCTTCTTTGGCGATCGACGGGCCGCCGTCGGCTGCGAACGCTTGTTAGGCTGCGCCTGGCTCACCAACGGGTATTTCTCCGGATGTTCGATGGACGCAACCGCGAGATCGATATCGAGGT
>CAZUPX010000810.1:0-2261 GCA_964622155.1 uncultured Planctomycetaceae bacterium
CGAATATTTGCAGTGTCAGCAGAGGGTATCGAAACAGCAGGCCGGCGAGCCGCGACCGGGTGATCGGCGTGCGTTTTAGCGACAGCGTGGCTTCGAACACCCTCTTCTCGGGAGCTTGGCATTTGATGGCCACTATCAGCCGTTTTCCCGGCGCCGATAGCCGCCAACAATATCCCATCTCCATCCCAAGAAAAGGAGAGACATGAAACTCCTTGGCGTGTCGGGCGGTCATCCGTTGACATTGAGAGGCAGTTCGCAGGTCAAGGACGTAACAATGCTGCTCGCCCCAGGGCGTGTTGTTGACTTCGGCAACGACTGCCTGCACGTGCTCGCCCCGGGCATTAAAGCAGTAGTAGAGGCTGACCGGATTCATTTCAAAGCCCAGGTAGCGAAAGTGCGTCAGCAACCGGATCGGTCCCTGGGGTCGCCAGCCGAGTCGCGATTCCACTAGCTCGCGCACTGCTTCGTCCAACGGCTGGTCTGCTGGCCCGAAGTGGTCGGCTCGTCGAAACCGGGCTATCGCCGGCCATTGGGTGGACCACAAACCACGGCGTCCCAAAAGTGGGCCTAACTCCGAGAGATCGACATAGACCATGAACAGCGGGTAGCTGAACTGGCGCTCTATCGGGCCAAAGCGGCGGTGCCGGACTCGGCCCTCGTAGATACAGCTGTGCATTTGTCCAAACCCTTGTCGAAATATTTGACGACGGCCAACGCGCTATTCACGCCGTCCTCGTGAAACCCGTAGCCCCAGTAAGCGCCACAATAGTGCGTGCGTCGCTGGCCGCTGATTTCTGCGCATCGGCGCTGGGCAGCCACGGCTCGCGAGGTGTAGAGCGGATGGTGATAGGTGATTCGCCGCAGAACTGTAGCCGGATCTACTGCGCCGTCGCCGTTCAGTGTCAGGCAAAACTCTCGGGGCGCAGTGATCCGCTGCAGCCGGTTGAGCCAATAAGTCACCGCCACGGTGGCTTGCGATGTCGCCGGTACGTGGTAGTTCCAGCTTGCCCAGGCGCGACGCCGACGAGGCATTACCGAGGAATCTGTGTGCAGCAAAGCCTCGTTGCGCTGGTAGGTGAATGAGCCCAAAACGTCGATCTCAGCCCGAGTCGGTCCTGTGAGCATTTTCAAGGCCTGATCAGCGTGGACCGCCACAATGACGTGGTCGAACCGTTCCGGCAGGGCTTGCCCGGCAACCACTGTGACGTCGTCGCGACTGCGGATCAGTTGCTGAACCGGACTGTTGAGCCGCACGTCAAACGGGCGCGATCGCCGCGCGGCCTCGATGTAGCGAGCCGAGCCGCCCGACACAGTCCGCCATTGGGGGCGGTCCGTCAGGGACAATAATCCGTGATTCGCACAAAATTGCACGAAATAGCGCACGGGAAACTGGCGCATTTGGCTCGGCGGCGCCGACCAAATGGCAGCTCCCATGGGGATCAAATAGTGCTCCAAGAACTCTCGGCCAAAGCCCTCGCGTGCCACGTACTCTCCCAGCGTCAATTGATCGTCGGTGTCTGAGAGGAGTGCCGGTGAGCACCGATTGAATCGCAGAATATCCTTGAGCATGCGATAAAACGCTGGTCGCACGAGATTTCGCCGCTGAGCAAACAGGCCGGACAACGAGCTGCCGCAGTATTCCCAGCCCGTGCGGTCCGAGCGCACGCTGAAACTCATTTCACTGGCTTGCGTTGCCACCCCGAGTTGTTTCAGGAGCCGCGAGAAATTCGGGTAGGTCCGCTCGTTGTAGACGATGAACCCAGTATCCAAGGCGTAATGCCGCCCGCCTTGTTCGATTTCAATCGTGTTGGTGTGTCCGCCTAGATACGAGCCCGCTTCAAAAAGCGTAACGTGATGTCGGTCGGCCAGCATGTAGGCGGCTGCCAAACCGGAGATTCCAGAGCCGACGATGGCAATTCTCATAGCATCGATCCGATGTCGTGGTTCGCAACAGTCCACACTGCGCGTGCATCTTGGCAGCGCCCGACGGCGGACGTTTGGACTGAGTGGTTGGAAACTTGCAACGATCTACGCCTCACGAGGTCATGCGGCATCATGCGTTCATCCTCCAGATCGCGAGGTTGAGCAACGCCGCGAACGAGCTCCACGAGAGGTAGGGCACGAACAGCCAGCCGGCCAACTTGTGGCGTGTCCAAAATGCAAGCGTGGTTGCGGCAATCGTTGTCCACAGTAAGACGATCTCGACGAAAGCTCCCCCGGGACTGTGCATCGCGAAAAAAATTCCAGACCAGGCAGCGTTC
>CAZUPX010000811.1:0-2392 GCA_964622155.1 uncultured Planctomycetaceae bacterium
TGAACAGGTCGTTGAACAGGCCGATCGTGACGTGCTCGTCGCTGGCTCTGATCAGCGGAAGCGCGACGAACACCATCATGCCGAGCGTGAGGCGCGTGATTTCAAACGAAGCGGGGAGCGGCAGGTTGAACAGATTCCGGCCGAGCACGTCGACAACAGTGATCATCATGAGCAGGAAGATCATGGCGGCCAGCACGGCCGCCAGGGCGCTGAGCACCGGCTTGAAGCCGAATACGTCATTCACCAGGCCTTCCTCCTCCGTACGCGACGCTGCTCGAGTTCATGCGCACGCACCTTGCGAGTCCCGCCGCCGCGGCGGAGCCTGCGCGCTGCCTGGCGACCCGCTTCAGGTCACATCAGTTCTTGGCGATTTCCTCGCGAAACATCTTGAGCGCCACGGCACCGTCCACCCCCTTGGCCTTGGCGTCTTCGACCCATTTCTTCTCGAACGGGGCAAGCGCTTCCCTGAGCTTCGCCATCATTGCGGCATCGGCATTTACCCAGGTCACGCCGCGCGCTTTCAGCTTGTCTCCCGAGACGGCTTCTTCGGCGTCCCACAGCTTGCCGATGCGACGCGCGAGCGACTCGCCCGCGAGCGCCATGATCGCGTCCTGATCCTTCTTCGCGATCGCCTCCCACTTGGCCCGGTTCATCACCATGAAGAAGCTGGCGTTGAAAAGCCCCCCGTCGATGCGCGTCGTGCTGGTGACGAAGTCCTCGATCTTGAATCCGAAGACCCCCTCGTCCAGGAAGGAGGTACCGTCGACGACGCCCTTGGAAAGCGCATCGCGCAGCTGGTTGACCGGCATCGGCAGCGGCGCTGCGCCAAACATCTGGAAGGCGTCCGTCACGATGGTGTTGGTGGAGCGCAGCCTGAGGCCCTTGAAGTCATCCAGCGATCGAATCACCTTCTTGTTGGCGTAGATCTGGCCGGCAGGGTGGACATGGACCGTGAGCGTGTGCACCCCGGCCGGATGCATGCCGGCCTTTTCAAACATGGCTTTGAAGACGCGCCAATAGGCCACCGAATTGGCTTCCGTGCTCTTGGTCAGGAACGGCAGCTCCGCCAGCTCGGAGAGCGGATAGGTCCCCGGGGTATAGCCATGCAGCCCCCAGGCGACGTCCGCGATGCCATCCACCGCGAGCTGCATGTGCCGGGGCGGCGCGCCGAGCGCCTGCGCCGTCGGCTCGATCTTGACCCGGCCTTCAGTCGCTTTCGCCACCTCGTCGAAGAACTTGTGCAGACCGGCACTCTGCGTGATATGCGCCGCGGGGATCCACTGGCTGTAGCGCAGCACCACGTTCTGCGCCGCTGCGGGCCCCGCAATCGCAACAGACAGCGCGGCTGCGGCGATTGCCGCGATGGGACGCCTGTTGATCAATGGCATGTCGACCTCCTCCTGTCCTAATCGCGGGTGAAAGAATCTCCCGACCCTCATTGCCTCTCCTGCCTGCCGGCCCCTCGTCAGCGCATTCAAAGCACCCGTTGACGCGGATCGAGTTGCAATCCTACTATCCTACCGATCATTCGTTAGGTCAATTTTCTGGCGAGCGGAGTTGCCACGATCTGCGTGGCGGGAGGGCCTGTCTCCGGTATCGCTCGCCGGGCGGCTTGCACCGGGAGAGCTGGCGTCATGAAGACCGCGATCGAACTGCTGTGGCAATCGGCGTCGCGATTGCCCGATCACCCCGCCCTGGTCGACGATGCCGGCGAACGGCGTCTCAGCTATGGCGAACTGGCCGTGGAAATCGAGACGCTCGCCGCCGGCCTGTCCGCGCTTGGCGTGCGGCCAGGCGATCGATTCGCGACCGTAATGCCGGGCAGCCTGGACCTCATCGTGACCCTGTTTGCCCTGTCGCGAATCGGGGCGATTCCGGCACTGATCAACCCGCGCCTCAAACCCGAGGAGATCGGAAAACTCTTGGCGCAGGGCGGCATGAAAGGGGCGCTGGTGGCATCGGGCATGGCTGCGATCGACGCGGTGGCCCAAGCGCTGCCGACGGGCGCTCTGCTGCTCGTGCCGGGAGAGGGCACGGGCGCGGCACGCGGTCTCGCAACGTGTCGCGGCGATGCCGGGAGTCTCGGTCGCCTGCCGCGCCCCGCCGAAGACGATCCCGCTTACATTTTTTACACCTCCGGCACGACCGGCCTGCCCAAGGCGGTGCTGATCCCGCACCGCGCCACCGAAGCGCGGATCGTCAACACGGCGGCGATCACCCACCTGCGGTTCGGAACGCACAACCGTTTTCTCGGTTTCATGCCGCTGAATCACGCCATCGGTTTCTATGGCGTGCTGATTCCGTGCCTTGCCTTCAACGGCACCTACTTTGCACAGACCGCGTTTGTGCCGGATGGCGCGCTCGCCGGCATCGAACGCCACCGGATCACCTA
>CAZUPX010000812.1:0-4586 GCA_964622155.1 uncultured Planctomycetaceae bacterium
CGTGCCAGCGAGCTATTGAGGTTTGCCGGACTCGAGGGTCGCGAATCGATGCTCGCTCGCAACCTCCCCTATGGCAACCAGCGACGATTGGAGATCGCACGCGCGCTGGCCAGCGGACCCGAACTCGTGCTGTTCGACGAACCGGCCGCGGGCATGAACCCCACCGAGGCCGCGGACCTCAACGGGCTCATCAAGCAAATCCGCGGTCAGGGCCTGGCTGTGCTGTTGATCGAGCATCACATGAAAGTCGTGATGGGCATTTCCGACCGCATCGCCGTACTGGAGTACGGCCGCAAGATCGCCGAGGGCACGCCCGAGCAGGTCCGCAGGGATCCCAAGGTCATCGCCGCCTACTTGGGCGACGAGGGGGTGACCTGATGGCGCCGCTGTTGGAGATGGACGATTTTCACGCCGGGTATGGGCCGATCGAGGTGCTCAAAGGCATCACGCTCTGCGTGGCACAAGGCGAGATCGTGGCATTGATCGGCGCCAACGGCGCCGGCAAGACATCGACTTTGATGGGCATCTCGGGCGTTCTGCCGGCACGGCGAGGCCAGATTCGCTTCGACGGCCACGAGATCACGCGACTTGTGCCCCACGAGATTGTCCGTCGCGGTATCTGCCACGTGCCGGAAGGCCGCAAGATTTTTCCCAGGCTCACCGTGCTCGAAAACTTGCAGATGGGCGCCTTCACGCACGACGACCGCGCGGGTGTCGAGCGTGACCTGACGCACGCCTTCGAGCTGTTCCCCATTCTAGCGCAGCGCAAAACACAGCTCGGCGGCACGCTGTCAGGCGGAGAGCAGCAGATGCTGGCCGTGGCCCGGGCGCTCATGGGCCGGCCGAAGCTACTGTTGCTCGACGAGCCCTCGCTGGGCCTGGCGCCGATGATCGTGCTTAAAATATTTGAAGTCGTTCGCACGCTGAACCAGGACGGGATTGCGATTCTGCTGGTCGAGCAGGCCGCCCGGATGGCGCTCAAACTCGCGCATCGAGGTTACGTGCTGGAAATGGGACGCATCACGATGAGCGACCGGGCCGAGGTTTTGCTGAACGACCCTCGCGTGCAAGACGCGTACCTCGGCGAGTGATCTTGTCGCTCGGCCGGGTCGCCGAATAGACTCTCTTGAGGTCCGGCACGCACCACAACAGGTGGAATCCAGTGACGCGACACGAACAGCTTTGGGCACCTTGGCGGCTGGCCTATGTCATGGGCCAGGCCGGCGCACCCGCGGCGGCGCCTCAAGAATCCGATCTCAAGTATCTTCCTGGCGCCGATCCGTCATGCTTCATCTGTCGGGCGGTTGCCGAATCACTCGATCGGCGCAATCTCATCGTCCAACGCAGCGAGTTGTCGGTCGTGATCCTCAACCGGTTTCCTTATAACAACGGACACTTGCTCGTCACCCCCTTGACCCATCAGGGCCGGCTCGATGAACTGGTCGATCACCAGCACCTTGACATGCAGCGGCTGATCACAGCGTATGTGGGAAAATTGCAGCGACTGCTCGGCGCCGAGGGATTCAACGTCGGGTTGAATCTGGGTCGGATCGCGGGCGCCGGGCTGCCAGGTCATTTGCACTGGCACATCGTGCCGCGGTGGACGGCCGATACGAACTTCATGCCGGCGGTGGCCGCCGTCAGAGTCATCCCCCAGTCGCTCGACGCACTGTGGGAATTGCTGCACGACGACGGTGCGAGCGAGTCGACCACTGGGTGATGCCGCGGCTGGCACGATATCCCAGTCCACCGCGACGCCGTGTGGATCAGTTGGAATACGACGAGACCAAGAGAGATTTGCCACCGAGATCACCGAGGACACGGAGACAGACAGACGTGGTTTTTGAATTAAGGCCAATTTGCTTCTCGGCGTCCTCGGTGCTCTCCGTGGTTAGATCTTCGTAGACACCTGGGAGTGCGTCGCGCTCGAGGCGAGTCTCACGCTAGTCCCATGCCAACACCGTTGCAATCCATCGAAGCCCGCGAACAGGCTTTACTGGCGCCCTATGCGATGCACAGCGCGCAGTCGGCCGGGCGCGAGCATCCGGAGCCGCCGCACGCATATCGCGGCCCGTTCCAACGCGATCGCGACCGCATCGTACACAGCGCCGCCTATCGCCGGCTAAGCGCCAAGACGCAAGTCTTTACCGGCGAGCTGGGCGATTACCATCGCACGAGGCTCACCCATACGATCGAAGTTGCCTCGGTCGCGCGCACGATCGGTCGCGCCCTGGCGCTGAACGAAGACTTGATCGAGGCGCTTGCACTGATCCACGACCTGGGTCATCCTCCGTTCGGACACGCCGGCGAGGATTTGCTGGACGAGTGCCTGGCCGACCAGGGAGGGTTTTCGCACAATGCGCAGGCGCTGCGCATCGTACGGCTGCTTGAAACGCGCTATCACGACTTTCCCGGACTCAATCTCTCGATCGAGGTCTTGGATGGCCAGCGAGTTCGTGCCCAGCGCGAGTCGCAGCCGCTGCGCCCGCTCGTGGAAGTGCAAGTCGTCGAGGCCGCCGACAGTATCACCTACGACACTCACGACGCCGACGACGCGCTGGAGTTGGGCTTGTTGGACCTCGATGAGCTGCTGGGCACGGCACTGTGGGCCGAGGCCGCCATGCGCGTCCGCCGACGCGCCGCGGCGCTCGAAGCCGACGAGCTCCGCCGGGCACTGCTTCACGAACTGATCGACTGGCAGGTCGGCGACCTGCTGGCACAAAGCAGCGCCCGGATTGCCGAATCCGGAGTCGACAGCCCACAAGCGGCTCGGGAAGCTCAGCCCATCGTGGTGGCCAGCACCGAGCTGGCAGATCAAAAGCGCGACCTGGAATCGTTTCTCCATCAGCGCGTTTACAAACACGCCGACGTCATGGCGCACCGCCGCTCGGCACAGTCCATGCTGCGTGCGATGTTGGATGGCTACGCGGCACGTAACGAACTGTTGCCCCTCAGCTTTCGCCAGCGTGTGTCGCACGAGGGGATGTTGCGGTCGGTCGCCGATTATCTGGCGGGAATGACCGACAGATTTGCCAAGCGGGAGTTCGACCGGTTGTTTGCACGCCCCTCTCGGGACACACGCCCCTCTCGGGACTGGTAAGGTCCAGATGTGGCATCTAGAATGATAGGTCTCGACGTATTTCTGCCCGACTGGCCTACGAGGGCGTGCCGCCTATGGCGCTGATCGTGCTGCGATTCGTGTTCGTCATGGTGGCGGCTGGCCTCGGGTATCAGTTGATCCAATCGGATTTGCTCGGAAACGAGCCCCACCAACTACAGTGGCTGGTGTTCGGCGGGCTGTTACTATTGGCGGCAGTCGTGATCGGCGCCGATATGCTAGTGCGCCACAAGCAGCTCGACACGGTTTCGGCAGTGTATCTGGGCTTACTGGTCGGTTTGTTTCTGACGTTCGTGCTTCGCTTGGCGCTCAGTCCCTTCATGCCCGAGAAGGCCCCTTTGGCAGCCTGGACCGAATTAGTCCTGGGCATGGTGCTGTGCTACACCTGCATCAGCCTGCTGTTGCAAACCAAGGACGACTTTCGCTTCATCATTCCCTATGTCGAGTTTGTCAAAGAGGTCAAGGGACTGAAGCCGTACGTGCTGGACACCAGCGTGGTCATCGACGGGCGGATTGCCGACGTCGTAGAAACCAAGATTCTCGACAATCAGCTCATCATGCCTCGCTTCGTGATCGCAGAGTTACAGGCCGTGGCCGACAGCGCCGACAAGCTGCGCCGCAGCCGCGGTCGCCGCGGGCTCGATATACTCAATCGCCTCAGAAACAACTCCGAAGTCGATTTCAAAATCTACGATCACGAGCTGCCCGAGTTTGCCGGCCAGCCGGTCGACTTGAAGCTTGTGTTGTTGGCTAAGTACCTGCAGGGTAAAGTGGTTACCAACGACTACAACCTCAACAAGGTTGCCCGCCTGCACGGCGTGGGCGTGATCAATCTCAACGACCTGGCCAACTCGCTCAAGCCGGTCGTCCTGCCGGGCGAGACGCTGGAAGTGCGAATCGTCAAGCAGGGGGAAGAGGCCGGCCAAGGCGTGGGCTACCTGGACGACGGCACGATGATCGTCGTCGAAGGGGGCCGCGACCACGTCAACAAAAACGTCAAAATCGCCGTCACCAGCGTTCTGCAGACCAGCGCCGGCCGCATGATCTTCGGACGGATCGATCAGGTTACGGCGGTAGGGGCAAGCAGACAGTAGACGGTAGACGGGTAGACGGTAGACAGGTGACGGGGTACAGCCGGAAGGCGCAAGCGGAAGCTGCTGAATTTCTTATTCCTCCCTGTCTACTGTCTACCGTCTACTGTCTACATCTTCTCCACCACTTCGATTCCCAACAGCTCCAGTCCCTGGCGCAAAGTCCGCGCCGTCAGGTCGCACAACAAGAGGCGGCTGACGCGAGTCTCGGGCGTGGGCGCTTTCAGCACGGGACACTCTTCGAAGAAGGTCGAGTAGCGATTGGCCGCCTCGAACAGATAGGCGGTCATAAAGTTGGGACGATACTCGGCCGCTGTTTGCACCAGTGCTTCCTCGAACCGCAACAGCACAAGCGCCAACGTCCGTTCGGCCGGATG
>CAZUPX010000813.1:0-3656 GCA_964622155.1 uncultured Planctomycetaceae bacterium
CGGTCGGCTGTGCACGCTGCCACGACCACAAATTCGATCCGATCCCGCAGGCCGACTATTACCGCCTGGTCTCGACCTTTACGACCACCGTGCGTAGCGAAGTCGACCTGGACTTCCATCCCGAGCGATACCGGGCCGCCAAGGCAGACTTCGACCGTCAGCATGAGCCAGTGGCCAAGGCCCTGGCCGATTTTGAGCGCGACTTGCTGCCGGGCCGATTTGACAAGTGGCTGGCAACGGCCGCGCCGACGCAGCCCAAGTGGCTGATCGTCGACATCGAGGGGCTTAAATCTGAAGCGGGTGCCAAGTTCACCCACGGCGAAAACGGCTCCTATATCGTCAGCGAAAAAATCGGCTCGCAAGACGTTTACACCCTGGTCGTACAGACCAGGCAAACGGTGATCACCGGCGTGCGGCTCGATGCACTCTCGGATCCCTCGCTGCCTCATGGCGGGCCGGGCCGGGCCGAGAACGGCAACTTCGCCCTGTCGGACTTTCAGCTTTGGGCGGCGCGGGCCGGCACGCAGGCTCCTGGCGCACCGGTGAAGCTGGTAAGTCCCAAGGCCACCTTCGAGCAGGCCAGTCTGCCGGTGGCCGCCACGATCGACGACAACAAGACGAGTGCCTGGGCCATCGACCCCGAGGTTGGCAAGGACCACGCCGCCTGGTGGGAGCTCGAGACGCCGCTCGCGTACGACAAGGGGATGACGCTCACGTTCATTCTCAAGTTCGAGAACAACAACAATCACAGCCTCGGCCGACTGCGACTGTCGATCACGGGAACCGACAAGCCGATCACGCTCGAAGGTGAGCAAGCACCCGAGAAGCAAGTTGAAGACGTCAATCAAGCTCTCATGACGCCGCCCGACGCGCGCACCCCCGACCAGCGCGCGACACTGTTGTCATGGTATCGAGCCAGCGACGGCGACTGGCGACAGCTCGATGGGGCAGTCCGAGAACATATCAAAAAGGCGCCCAGGCCCGAGTTGACGAAAGTCATGATTGCCAGTGAAGGCCTGCCGGCCATTCGCTTGCACACGCAGGGGGCCGACTTTTTCGAGAAGACATTCTTTCTCAAACGGGGTGACCTGGCCCAAAAGGTCGGTGCGGCCGACCAGAGCTTTTTGCAAGTCTTGATGACCGCGCCGGCGGCGGAGAAGAAATGGCAAGAGTCGCAGCCCGAGGGCTGGCGCACCAGCTACCGCCGGCGTGCATTGGCCAACTGGATTACCGATGCCGAAGGGGGCGCGGGCCATCTGCTGGCGCGCGTCGTCGCCAATCGCCTCTGGCAACATCACCTGGGCCGCGGCATCGTGTCAACGCCCAGTGATTTCGGCGCCGCGGGTGCGAAGCCAACGCATCCTGAGCTGCTCGACTACCTGGCCGGCCAGCTCATCCAAGGCGACTGGCATCTCAAAGACCTGCACAAGTTGATCATGACCAGCAGCGTCTACATGCAAAGCGCCGAGGCCGACAGCCAGCGAGCGGCGGTCGATCCCGACAACGCGCTATTGTGGCACCGCAACCGCGTTCGGCTGGATGCTGAAGCGATCCGCGACGCCATACTCGCCGCCAGCGGACAACTTGACGAGCGGATGTACGGTCCCGGCACGCTCGACAGCTCGCATCACCGCCGCAGCATTTACTTCACGGTCAAGCGCAGCCAGCTTGTGCCGGCGATGATGCTCTTCGACGCGCCCGAATCGCTGCAAGGTTTGGGCGAGCGCGCCTCGACGATCGTCGCGCCACAGGCGCTAGCACTAATGAACAACCCGCAGGTGCAAGAGTACTGCCAGGCGTTTGCCCGACGCGTCTCGGCCGGCGAGGGCACGACAAGCGAGCAGGCGATTCGGCAAGGTTATGCCATCGCGGTCGCCCGGCAGCCCGACGCCGAAGAACTGGCCGACTCACTGGCATTTGTGAAGTACCAGACTGAGAGTTATGCGACAGCGGGCAAGCCGAACGGGAGCGAACTTGCCCTGGCCGATTTCTGCCAGGTTCTGTTCAGCCTGAGCGAGTTCATTTACATCGACTGAACCTGTTGATATCGTTGAAGGGAGACGCGTCCCCCACCCGAGCGCTCCCTCGATGTACCCGCCCCACCTTTTCGCTTCGCCTCCACGTGCGTATGCGTCGCGGCGAGAATTTCTGCGCCAAGCCGGATCCGGTTGCGGGCTGGTGGCCCTGGCGGCCATGCTCGACCAGAAAGGTCTGCTGGCCCCTGCGGCGGCCGCGGCGGACCCGCTGCGCGTTAACCCGATGGCTCCGCGCGAAGGACACTTTCCGGCGAAGGCCAAGAGCGTCATCTGGCTATTCATGAACGGCGGACCCAGCCAGGTCGACACCTGGGACCATAAGCCCGAGCTGGAGAAACGCGACGGAGCGGAGCTGGCTGGCTTCGACAAGAACACCGGCTTCTTCACCGAGCAGGTCGGCCCGCTGATGAAGTCGCCATTCAAATTCGCCCAGCACGGACAAAGCGGCGCGTGGGTGTCGGAGATCTTTCCAAAAATGGCCGAGCACGTCGATCGGATGGCCTTTATCCATTCGTGCTTCACCAAGACCAACAACCACTCGCCGGCCCTGTTCGAGATCAACACGGGCATGAGCCGCATGGGCTTTCCGTGCATGGGGGCGTGGATCACGTACGGCCTCGGCACGGAGAATCAGAACCTGCCCGGCTTCATTACCATGTACGACACGCTGGGCCGCGGCCTGCCCAAGGGGCACGCCCAAAACTGGGGCGCCGGTTTTCTACCGGGCGTGTTTCAAGGCACCGCGCTCAATGCCCAGGGTGCGCCGATCAACAACTTGTTTCGCCGCGGTGACATGACCGACGCCCAGCAAGTGGCGCAGCTCGACCTTCTGCGCAAGCTCAACAAGCATCACCCGGCGGCCGCGGAGGCCGATCTGGCGGCGCGGATCGAAAGCTTTGAGCTGGCCTATCGCATGCAGATGACCGCGCCCGATGCGCTGAACATCGACAGTGAGCCATCGAGCATCCGCGAGCTATACGGCATCGACAATCCCAAGTGTACGCACTTCGCCAAGCAGGTGCTGACCGCGCGGCGATTGGTCGAGCGCGGCGTGCGGTTCGTGCAGATCTACAGCGGCGGCATGGAAAACGAGCGCAGTTGGGACGGGCACGCCAACATCGCCGCCAATCATACGCAGTTCGCCGGTGAAACTGACATTCCAATCGCCGGTTTGCTTACTGACCTGGCGCAGCGTGGGTTGCTCGATTCGACGCTCGTGATCTGGAACGGCGAATTCGGCCGCCTACCGATCGTGCAAAAAGGGGGCACGGGCCGCGACCACAATCCGCACGCATTCACCACCTGGCTGGCCGGCGGCGGCGCCAAGGCGGGAGTGCACTATGGAGCGACCGACGAGATCGGCCACAAAGCCGTCGAGAATCGCGTGAGCATCAACGATCTACATGCCACGATCCTGCACCTGCTGGGCATCGACCATGAAAAACTCACGTACCGTTCGAGCGGCCGCGATTTTCGCCTGACCGACGTCGCGGGTCGAGTGGTGAAGGAAGTCGTCGCATAGGCGACAAGCAGCAGACTCCGGGCGTCCCCTACGTGTTTTTACCAACCCGAAGCGCCAGCGAGGGTTCTTCGTCGCGCGCCCTCGCTCGCGCGTCGGGT
>CAZUPX010000814.1:0-18388 GCA_964622155.1 uncultured Planctomycetaceae bacterium
GGTCAGGTGGCGCCGCGCGGCGTAGTAGCCCGTGAGATTATCGGTCAGGAACCGCAGCGTATCGCGCGCGCGGCGCGGAAACGGCCGGCAGGCCAGCGGCAGGTAATCGAATCCGGCCTCGCGCACGTGGCGCGATTCGAACGCCTTGCCCGTACCGGCGAACGTGATGCGCAATTCGCCGCTCACGCGGCGCAAGCGCTCGGCGACGGCCAATCCGGGAAACAAATGCCCCGCTGTCCCTCCCCCCGCAAACAGCACGTGATCGATTCGATCCTTCGAGCTTCTCATGACATCCAGACCAAAAATGAACTCCCGCCGGGCACGCAGAAACGACTTGCCTGATTGCACAAAACGCAAGTTCGACTGTCTCTGTGGTAAGACACATCGCCCTTGTTACTAGTTCGCCTGAATTCCGGTGGTCTTGGAACCATAGGGCTCTCTAGCGCGTTACTTGTTCGCGCAGCGTCAGTTGCGACGAAGGAGCAGTTCGACTTGAGCCAAACTTCAAAATTCCCACCCCGATCACTGCACACATTGCCGCCGCAATCCAGAACCGCACCACAATCTTGCCCTCGCTCCAACCCAGCAACTGAAAATGATGGTGCAACGGCGCACAGCGAAGCAGCCGCTTGCCGCGCCAGCGAAAGAATGCGATTTGTACGATCACGCTGACGCCTTCGACGACAAATACACCACCAATCGCAATCAGAAGAAACTCCTGGCGCGCGATGATTGCCAACAGCCCCACCAGTCCACCGAGAGGAAGCGAGCCCGTGTCGCCCATAAACACCGAGGCCGGGTGGCAGTTAAACCACAGAAATCCGAGCAGCCCGCCCAGCATTCCGGCCGCGACGACCGCGGTTTCGCCACTACCCGCCACATGCGGGATTCCTAAATACGCCGCCCACTCGGCATGACCGCTGGCGTAGACCACAAGGCCCAAAGCGGCCGTGGCGCAGACTAGACATCCTGGCGCGAGACCATCTAAGCCATCGGCCAGGTTGACGGCATTCGACGAGGCGACAATTACCAGTGTCGCCCAGGGGATAAACCACCAGCCCATCGCGATCGAGCGGTCCATAAACGGCACGATCAAATCGAGGCTGTTGTCGGCATGCGCGTTAATCCGGTAGACCAGCATCGCGGCCCCAGCGGAAATGACCACTTGAGCTAGAAACTTGGCCCGCGCCGTCATTCCCTGGGCCGACGTGGTCAGCTTGATCCAATCGTCGCACGCGCCCAGCGCGGCCAGCGAGAGCGCCAGCAGCATCGCCACGACAACGAACGGATTGGTCCAATCGCCGAAGATCGCGGTGCTGGCCAATAGCCCGCCGACCAGAAAAATGCCACCCATCGTGGGCGTGGAAGCTTTACCTTGATGCAAGCGCGCCACTTCGGCCGACGAACTCTTGATCGGTTCGCGAAAACGGGTCTTGAGCCACGCGATCAGCCATGGACCAAGAGCAAGCGCCAGCACAAAGCTCGAAACGGCGGCCAGCGACGCGCGCAGCGTGATCTTTTCCAGGATCTGCCACTGGTGCGATGGGCCCACCCATGCCAGCGAGCGATCGACGAGGACTAACAGCATTCCAAATCGCCGCCGTCGAGAGTTGACAGTCGAGAAGGGATAAGCCCAGGGACCGACGCCCCTGGGCTTGAATGAACTTCAAGTAACACCGCGTGCCCCCGTGATCCCTGAGACACCGGGGCGGCCGTGAGGCCGTCCCGGCGCTCAGTCATAAGCTCCATCGCGAAGCACATGCCGGAGCGGTCGACCCAGTAACCGCTGATTCCGGCACGTTGATGCTCCTACCCAGGAGGGAGGGTAGTGTCGAGTTCCCGCAAACTCTACACCGTCGATGGAGCTCACAAATGTTTCGTCCTTGAGTGTTTCGGTTCGTCCACAACCTGCGTTATCCCGTGAATTGCGGCTGGCCGGCGCGCAGCGCCTCGACCAATCGCTCCATGCCCATGGCGCGTGAACCCTTGACGAGCACGACGTCGCCCGGCCGCAACTGCGAGCCAAAGCACTCCAACGCGTCCTTAGGCTCGCGGCACGACATCGAGGCATCGAGCGGCATACCGGCGGCGCGTGCGCCCGCGACCACTTCAGCAGCCCATTGACCGCAGGCCACGAGCAAGTCGGCGCCGCACAGCGTGACCACCTGGTCGCCCAGCTTGTAGTGCATCGCTTCCGCCTCGTCGCCCAGCTCCGCCATGTCGCCGCACACCACGATCCGCCGGCCCGATGTGTCGAAATCGCGCAACAGCTCCAGCGCCGCCTTCATGGCTAATGGGCTGGCGTTGTAGGTGTCGTCGATGACCGTCGCACCGCCAAACTTAGTGATCTGGCACCGCATCGGCGGCGGCTGAAACTGCGTCAGACCGTGAGCGATCTCCGCGTCACAGATGCCAAAAATTCGCCCCACCGCTACTGCCGCCAGCGCTGGGGCCAGATAATGCCGGCCCCACACGTTGACTGACATCGCGGTGCCGTCGACCGTAAAGCTCAAGCGTCCGGCACGGCAGCGGACGTTCGTGGCCACCATATCGTTCTCCAGCGATCGACCAAACCACACGATGTTGGTCCGGGCGCGCGAGGCGAGCTTGCGCAATTGGGGATCATCGCCGCCCAGCACAGCCCAACCGTCGGCCGGCAGCACGGGCAGCAGTTCGGTTTTTGCCTGGGCCACTCCCTGAACGGAGCCAAATCCACGCAGGTGCGCGTCACCGATGCGCGTAATGACTCCGATCTGCGGTTGGCAGAGCGAGGCCAATTGCAGGATTTCGCCGGGGCCGCTGGCTGCAAGCTCCAGGACCGCAAAGTCGTGCTCCGGCTCGATGGCCAGCATGCTCAACGGAAGGCCGACGTGGTTGTTAAAGTTGAGAGGACTGGCCGTGCCGCAGTAGCGCGTTCCCAGCACCGAGCGGATCATTTGCCGTGTGGTCGTCTTGCCCACGCTGCCGGTCACTGCCACGACACGGCCGGCCATGCGCTGGCGATTCCAGCGGGCCAGTTGGTGCAGGGCCTGCTGGCTGTCGTGAACCTGCAAGCTCCAGCAGTTCGGCCACGGTTGCACGTATTTGCTCACGACCGCTCCGCCGGCGCCGCGTGCGAAAGCATCGAGGGCAAAGCCGGCGCCGTCGAATCGAGTGCCGCGCAAACCCCAGAATACGTCGCCTGACTGAACGTGGCGGCTGTCTGTTACAACGCGCCGCACGAGCGTGGCCTCACCGTGGCGCGGCGCCAGCGTGGCCAGCCGCAACCGGCCGCCGACAATCTCGTGCAGTTTCTCCAGCGTCAAATCGCGCACTTTTTTTGTCTCACCTGTTATGAATTGGCCACGCTCGCCAGCGTGCCGTACTGCGAGCTCGGGGCGAGGTTATAGAGATACCGCCGCGCGACGTCGCGGTCGTCGAACGGAATTCGATCGTGTCCGACTTGTTGAACCGTTTCGTGCCCGCGACCTGCGATGAGCACGCAATCGTCCGCCTCGGCCAGCCGCAGGACATACTCGATCGCCTGGCGGCGGTTGGCGATCCAGCGAGCCTCGCCGCCGCGCTCGAAGCCTGAGACGATATCGGCCGCGATCTGTTGCGGGTCTTCATGCCGCGGGTTGTCATTGGTGACGACCGCGACGTCGGCCAAGGACTCGACCGCGCGGCCCATCAGCGGACGTTTGCATGAGTCGCGGTTTCCCCCGGCGCCGAACGCGCAAATCAACCGGCCAGGAGTTACGTCCCGAAGCGTTTCCAGCGACACGCACAGCGCGTCGGGTGTGTGCGCAAAGTCGACGAAAACTCCAAATGGCTGCCCGCACTCGATGCGTTCCAATCGACCGGGCACCGACCGTACCGCTTCGAGCCCGGCGACGATGGACGTTAAGTCGATGCCCTCGGCCAGTCCCACGGCGGCCGCCGTCAGGCAGTTGTAGATGTGATGGTCGCCGATCATGGCCGTACGGACCGGCACGGCGTGGTTGCCCACGGAGAGCAGAAACGTCTGTTCGCTCTTGAATCGCTCGATCAGCGTGGCGCTCAGATCGGCACCATTGCGCATGGCGATGGTCAACACGCGGCCGGGCAGCAAGGGCGACTGTTTCAGGCTGGCAGGGTCGTCAACGTTGATGACCGCGGCGCCGCCACGTGCGAGGTAGTTGAACAGGCCAATCTTAGTGCGATGATAGTCGGCCAGGCTCGGGTGATAATCCAAATGGTCGCGGCGCAGGTTCGTCAGCGCGACACAAGAGAACTCCAAGCCGGCGATGCGCCGCTGGGCGATGGCATGGCTCGAAACTTCCATCACCACGTGCGAGCAATCGCGAGCTCGCATGCGAGCCATGGCGCGAGCCAACGTCGCCGCGTCGGGGGTGGTTAGTGTTGATGGTTCGGTTTCGATCGAGTCACAAAATCCCAGGGTGCCCAGGGTACCTGCGCGGTGACCGCCGGCGGCCAGCACGCTGGCAGTCAATTGCATGGTCGTGGTCTTGCCGTTGGTACCGGTGACGCCAATGACCTTCATCGCGCGGCTGGGATAACCGGCCAGCGCCTGGCTGATCAAGCCCCAGGCTTCGTGTGCGTCGTTAACGACGCACTGAGGAACTTCAGTCGAAAGCCGTCGCTCGGCCACGACCGCCACAGCGCCGCACGCCACGGCCTGGTCGACGAACTCATGCCCATCAAACTGCGAGCCAGCCAGGGCGACAAAGACGTCTCCTGGACGGCAATTGCGCGAGTCGGTCGAACCGCTCATGACGCGTATGTCGCCGGCGCCTGTAAACGCAGCGCCGGCCAGCAATTCGCGCAGGCTGATCGCCTCTGCGGGCGTATGGGTTTCGAGCATTCGCGCTTGGCCTCCGTGCCGAGCGTGTGCGCCGCGCTTGAGAAATTGGCCGCCAGCAAGGAGCTGCTGGGGTTCTCCGACTTTGCCACGACGTGAGACTGTCAAAAATTTCGTGGCGGGATTGTGGCGATTTCCCCACCCCTGTCAAGACAGCTTTGAGCCCAAACGACACAGCCTCGGAACCGCCGCTAGCTGCTGCGCGAGGCAGCAGGCTGGAGGCTATAGACGTGAGACGGTACGCTGTTGAACACGTAAGCTTGTCTATTCGACCTCTGCCTTACGCCTCAAGCCTCCGCCCTGCACATGCCCGACGACGATTTTGGCATTGAGAGCCTGGCTGCCTACTTGCACGTCGACCCCGCTCAGGTCGTGCGGCTTGTGGAGCGTGGCAAACTGCCGGGCCGAAAGGTCGGCGGGCAATGGCGATTCGCGCAAGCCGAGATTCACCACTGGCTCGAAGGACGGATCGGGCTGTCGACCGACGAGGAACTGGTGCACATGGAGGGCGCGTTGCGTCGCGCCGCGGGCAAAATTGATGAGCCTGCCGTGTCAATCGCGGACATGCTGCCCCTGGAGGCGGTCGCCATTCCGCTGCCGGCCCGGACGCGCGGCTCGGTTATCACTTCGATGGTCGAGCTGGCCGCCAAGACCGGATGGCTTTGGGACACGGCCAAGATGGCCGAGGCCGTTCGCACGCGCGAGGACCTGTTCCCGACGGCCTTGGACAATGGCGTGGCGCTGTTGCACCCTCGGCGCCCATTGGCGGGCATTTTGGAGCAGCCGTTTTTGGCTCTGGGGCGCGTCGATCGCGGGATTCCCTTCGGCGCTCCGCGCGGACAACTGACCGATTTGTTCTTGTTGATTGCATCGATCGACGACGGCGGCCACCTGCGCACACTGGCGCGGCTAAGCCGATTGATCAGCGATCCACAGTTGCTCGACGCATTGCGACAGGCACCCGATGCGGCGGCCGCACGTCAAGCAATCGTTGACTTTGAGGGGACGTTGGAGAGCTGAAGAATCTGGTCTTCGCTTGGGGCCATGAATTGGCATACCATCGGGTGAGTGGCAAGGCGGTGAAGGACTTATCGTAGTTTCGCGCGAGGCGTAAGCGGTGACTGAACCTGCGTTGCTGGTGATTGGCAAGTTGGAGGAGCGGCTGCCGCCCAGCGGCCCTTCCGCGGGCGGCGCTCGTTGGGTGTACGCAGTTGATCCGCTGTCCGCCGCCAACCAGCTTGCCTGCATCGAATCGCCTCCCGAATTGATCGTCCTGGCCGAGTCGCGACCGGGTCAGTTTTCGGCCGAGTCGATCGACGCGATGCGCCGTCTGGCTCCGCTGGCACGCATGCATCGCCTGCTGGGCACGTGGTGTGAAGGCGAACAGCGTACCGGTCGCCCGCCGGCCGGTTGCACGAGCAGCTATTGGCACCAATGGCACCCGCGCGTCGAAAGGCAGTTGGCCCGCGCGTCGAGTGGACTCCGTCCGATTTGGGTGCTTCCATCGACCGCCAGCGCCGACGAGCAAGCTCTGGCCACGGCCGACGAGCCGCTTGCGCGAGGATCGGGCCTAGTCGTGATCTGCGCATGCGAGACGCAGGCCGCCGAGTCTCTGGCCGACGTTTGCCGACTGGCGGGCTACACAACAGTGATTGTGCGAGACGATCAGCAGTGGGCCGCACCGGGGGCAGTGGCCGTGGTATGGGATACGTCGGTCGAGCGCGCCAAAAATCATGAATGCGTCGAGACCATTTGCCGCTCGGCGGGCGGTGCGCCACTGGTCGCGCTGATCGGATTCCCACGCGCGGAAGATGTCAGCCAAGCGACGCACGGGAGAGTGGCGGCGGTGGTCTCGAAACCGTTTTCGATCCACGACATGTTGTGGCAATTGGGTGAGGTGGTTGCCGCAGTGGGCTGGGGCACGCCCTGACCTGCGGATCAAAGCAGCGCGTCCAAATCCTCGTCGGCATGCCACAGCGTGCGAAGGATCTCTCGCTTCCAATCGGGCTCGTGCACGGGCCAGGCTTGCACTCGGCACAGAGAGTCGGATTGAACCACGGGTTGTGCGATTTCGTGAGCTTCGCGCCAGGCATCGGATTCGCGCCGCACCAATGGTCGCCTTCGCCCTGACGTGTTCCCCTGCCGGAACGTGCAGCGGCCGTGATCGAAGATGGTAATGGACACCGGCGGAGCGCAGTCGAGCATCCGCCGCGCGATCAATTCGTGGCTGGCGGTTGTGAACCGCGACTTGAGCGCGAACAGGTCCCATCCGCAGCTTGTCGCGGCATCCAGAAACCATTCGCGCGGCAGCAACAAGCGTCCGGCCAACTGGTTGGCCACCATTTCGCGCGAGCCAATCGGGGCCTCACGCGGATCGACCCCCAAGCGGTCGAACACCTGCACCGCGCACACCTCGCCGATCTCATGCGCCACGGCCCACTGAAGCCGCTCGCGCCGCTCATCCGGCCGCACCAGGATCGAAGCCTGATCGGCCTGATGCGTATACCCACGCAATCGCACAATCCGCCCCCTGCCCGTCTGCATTGGATCCCAAGCCACCGAAAGCCCCATGCCGCGCGCCAGCTTGAGCGCGTCGACCGGCGGCTCGGCCCGTTCGAGCGTGGCAATCACCTCGGCCGCCACGCCGTCGAGCGTTTTGGAGAATTCGTATTGAGTCAATTCGGGAACCACGGCAGACCTATAGTGAATATATGTACAGTATAGCGACATGTGGCCAGCAATGCAACCACTCGTCACTTGCCGCCGATTCGGATACGATGAACGATCGTCGCCGAGCGTTTCGGCTGCATACCCTTCCAAAGCATGCCTTTTCGGATTCTTTCAACGTGCCGGCTACTTCCGCCAAGAACTCGACCGCCTCAAAAACAAATGGCCCTTCAAAAGGTACCTATTCCTTCGTAAGTCTCGGCTGCCCTAAGAATTTGGTCGACAGCGAGCGGATGCTCGGCCTGTTGCAACTGGATGGGTACCAGCTCGTGCCCGAGCCGGTCGGTGCCGACTTCGTGGTGGTGAACACCTGTGGGTTCATCGAGCGAGCCCGCGACGAGTCGTACGCGGCCATCCACGAGATGCTCCAGCTCAAGCGCAAGGGCGACATCCGCGGCGTGATCGTGTCGGGCTGCCTTGCCGAGCGAGAAAAGGAAAAGTTGCTCGACACCCTGCCCGAGATCGACCACCTGGTCGGTGTGTTTGGCCGCGAGCAGGTCACAAAGGTTGCCGATCGGTTAATAGGCGGGCTCGACGAGCAACGGACGGTCTTCCAGCCGGCCCCATCTCGGCCGCTGAACGATCGTGGGCGGCTGCGGATCACCCCGCGGCACATGGCCTATCTGAAAATCTCCGAGGGTTGCGACCGGCTGTGCACTTTTTGCGCGATTCCCAAGATGCGCGGAAAGCACGCCACCAAGCCGATGGAGGAGGTCGTGGCCGAAGCGACCGAACTCGCGGCCGATGGGGTCCGCGAACTGGTCATCGTGGCCCAAGACACGACCTACTACGGCATGGACCTGTATGGCCAGCCGCGGTTGACGGAGTTGCTCGCGCAGTTAGAACGAGTGCCGGGCATCGAGTGGATTCGGTTGATGTACCTGTATCCGATGTATTTCAGCGACGAGCTGATCGCCGCGATCGCCGCCAGCAAGAAAATCATCCACTATGCCGATCTGCCGTTGCAACACATCAACGACACGATGTTGCGGCGCATGCAGCGCCGCGTCGACCGCCGCTCCACCGAAGAATTGTTGAGCAAGCTTCGCAGCCGGATCGAAGGCCTGGTCTTGCGGACTACGTTCATCACCGGTTTTCCGGGCGAGACTGAGGAGCAGTTCGAGGAACTGGTCGATTTTGTTCGCCAGCAGCGATTTGAGCGACTTGGGGTGTTTACTTATTCGTTCGAGCCCGACACGCCGGCGGCCCGACTGCCGGACCATCTGCCAGCAGAGGTCAAGGACGCGCGGCGCGAGCGGCTGATGGGCGTGCAGCAACAAATCGCCTTCGAATGGAACCAGACTCAGATTGGCCGGCGGCTCGACGTATTGGTCGACCGCGATGTGCCGAGCGAGCGCAACGCCTGGATCGGCCGAGGTTATAACGACGCGCCGGATGTCGACGGCGTGGTGTACGTCACCGGCGAAAAACTGCGGCCGGGCAAGCTAGTGCCCTGTGAAATCGTGGCCACGAGCGAGTATGATTTAGTTGGCGTTGCCGTAGGCAAACCTCGCTAGACAAGGACACCTTAAACGTGTCACTCGCCACCAAATCGCCCGCTAGCCAACAGCGGCTCATGAACGTTCCCAACCAGCTCACCGTCCTGCGGCTGTTGTTGGCGCTGGTGCTGTTCGTACTGATCGAGTTGCAGTACTACTTGAGCGGCACTTGCGTGTTCGTCGTGGCGGCGGGGACCGATTGGCTCGACGGCTACTGGGCCCGCAAGTATGGCCAGGTGACGAATCTGGGACGGATCCTCGATCCATTTGTCGACAAGATCATCGTCTGCGGCACGTTTATCTTCCTGGCGGCGCTGAGCGACTCGGGAGTCCACGCTTGGATGGCCGTACTGATCGTGGGGCGCGAACTGTTGGTGACGGCTCTGCGCAGCTATCTTGAGGGCGAAGGGGCCGATTTCTCGGCGGTCATGTCGGGCAAGCTGAAGATGGCGGTGCAGTGCGTTGCGGCGGCAGTGAGCCTTTACGCCTTGTCACTGGGCGCGCCAACCGAGCGGCCGCCGGCGCTGCGGTGGGCGCTAGACATCAGCGTCTGGGCTGCCGTGCTGTTGACGATCTACTCCGGTGCCGCTTACGTACGCCGCGCGGTGATTCTGCTCGGGCGCTGACGCACCGAAGGCGGGGCACGCTTAACCGGCGGCTTGCCGAGGCCGACACACATGGAGCACAGCAACTCGCCAGCGATAGCGGCCGTTCTGGTGATGTTGGTCCTGGCGAGCGTTTTCGTTTGGGTGCGCGTGTTCCAGCGCCGCCGCCTGGGGCTGCCGCTGGTTGCGTGCGAGCCGCACGCGGTCGTGCCCTGGTCGGGCTGGGACCTGTTGATCGTCGGGTTGCTGGCGATCCTTCTGGAACTCGTCGCCGGTGTGTTCGCCACCGAATTCAATGGTGCGCCACTCAACGGTTTTTCGTTGGTGGCCGTCGCAGCCTCCTCCGCTTCGCGGATGATCTGGATGGCGTGCGCCTTGGTTTATCTGGTCGCGCGCGGAGGTGCCACGGCGGATGATCTGGGCTTGGACAACCGGAAGCTCGGTCCCGATTTGGTCCTTGGCATCGAGTTGTTCTTGGCCTCTCTCGTGCCAGTGTACGGGACGTTCGCGTTCGTGACTGCCGGATTAGGCTGGAAGTCGGAGCATCCGCTGACCAAGATCGCGCTCGACGAGCCGAGCGTTGGAGTTCTGTGCGTGGCCACGCTGTTGGCCGTTGTGGTGGCGCCCTTGGCCGAGGAGTTTTTCTTTCGCGTGCTGCTGCAAGGTTGGTTGGAAAGGGTTGAAATCAAGTGGCGACAACGCGCGGACGACGACCGGCAATCGGACGCCGGGCCGCCAGAACCAGGCTATGCGCCCGTCGTCGTCGCGGCATTACCGTTCGCTCTATTGCACTCGGCGCACGGCCCCGATCCGATCCCGCTCTTCATCCTGGGTCTGTTCCTCGGTTACGCCTATCGGCAGACGCACCGCATCATCGCGCCGGTGGCCATCCACGCCATGTTCAACGGCGTGACGATGCTGCAATTGTGGGGCGTATTTCTGGCGAGCGAGTGAAGCCGGCCACGCACACTGCGAATATTAACCCGACGCGCGAGCGAGGGATTCCGACCATCGATCCGGGGATTACGGCTGGTTAGTTCAAGCAGGAAGAACGCCTCGCTTGCGCGTCGGGTTGGTGTGACTCAGACGGCCACATCGCCCCTGGCGTGCGGCTGATCGGGCTTTTAGAATCCTCACGTCGCCTGGTTGGTTACAAAGTGGAGATGCACCGGTGAAAAAATCGCGCGGGTTTGGGTTCGGAATTATCGGCTGCGGCATGATCGCCAACTTTCACGCACGTGCGATCGGCGACATTCGCGGCGCGCGAGTGGTCGCCTGTTTCGACAACGTAACCGCGGCGGCCGACCGCTTTGCCGCGGCGCAAAAGTGCCGCGCCTATCACAAGCTGGACGCGATGCTCGCCGATCCCGAGATCGACCTGGTCACCATCGGCACGCCGAGCGGGGCCCACATGGAGCCGACAGTCGCCGCCGCGCGGGCGGGCAAGCACGTGATCGTCGAGAAGCCCCTGGAGATCACACTCAAGCGGTGTGACCGGATCATCGATGCGTGCAAGAAAAACAGCGTGAAGCTGTCGGCCATTTTTCCGTCGCGGTTCCATCAATCGAGTATCGAGCTTAAGAAGGCGGTCGACGCGGGCCGCTTCGGCCGGCTCACGCTAGGCGAGTCGTACGTGAAGTGGTATCGCACGCAAGCCTATTACGACAGCGGCGCGTGGCGCGGCACCTGGGAGCTCGATGGCGGCGGATCACTCATGAACCAGGCCATCCACAGCGTCGACCTGCTGGCCTGGCTGATGGGCCCGGTCGTCGAGGTCACGGCACACACGGGCCTGCTGGCCCACAAGCGGATCGCCGTCGAGGACACGGCCGTGGCCACGTTGAAGTTCGCCAACGGCGCGTTAGGTGTCGTTGAGGCCAGCACCGCCGCTTTTCCCGGTTATTTGAAACGCATCGAGGTGCACGGTTCCGAGGGAAGCGCCGCAATGGAGGAAGAAGACGTGGTGGCGTGGGACTTTGCCAATAAGACCAAGGGGGATGCGGCCGTCCATCGTCGCATGGCCGAGCGCGTCAGCACGGCCGGTGGCGCCAGCGACCCGGCGGCCATCGGTCATTACGGACACACAGCACAATTCCGTGACGTGCTGGCCGCCATCACCGAGAACCGCGCGCCAGCTATCGACGGGCCCGAGGGGCGCCGCTCGGTTGAAATCATTCTGGCGATCTACAAAGCCGCCGAGACCGGCAAGGTCGTCAAGCTGCCGCTGTCGCGCGATCCGGTGCTGGCGGCGCGAAAGAAGAAGTGAAGCGCCGCCGCGCATCGCGTCACAAATCGGTCAATACCGGCTCGGATTTCCCTGGCCGTGCTCGACGATAAAGATACGGTCACCGGGCAAGATCTGGTAGTTGCTCTCGGTCGAAGCGCCGCGCGTGATGTCGGACCAATTAACCGGCAGGATCAGATCGGAGTTCGTCCCCTCCGGCGTGGGGCGGGCGATCCAGATTTTCTTCTTCGAAAGGCCCGTTAATCCGCCTACTTGCGAGATCGCGTCCAACACGGTTTCGCTGCCGGTGATTGGCAGCCTGGCCACGTGATCGCCCCCCGCGCTTTCAGAAATCACGTAGTAGACCTTGCTGTTATAGGCGAACGCCGACACCGAAACTTGGGGATCGTCGAGATTAGCCGCCAGATGGTTTTCAATGGCCGCGCGCGCCTCTTCCAATGTCATCGCCGCGACCCTCACCTGTCCGTACATGCCGAGCGTGACCCGCCCGTCGGGCGCGACCAGGTGCTCGCCGGTGATGGGCTGCAAGCCGCTGGTCTGCATGACGCTCAGCGAGACTTTTGGCTCGCGTAGCGTTTCCGCCAGCAGTTTGACGAGCAGCGCCTCGGCTTCCTCGACGGTCAACTTGGTGACCTTAAGCTTGCCCAGCCGAGGCCCCAGATCGAGCCGTCCCTCGGAATCGACGAAGTAGCCGCGACTGCTCCGCAAAACAGCGGTGTCCTCGGGTTCGACGATCAGCGACAGCTCGTCGCCGGATCGAATGTGATACGGGCCTTTCGGAACCATGCGAATCGCCTCGATGAACAGCACGTCCGGCGGCTCGATCTGGTAATTGGGGAGCAGGGCCTTGGCCCTTTCCGATGGAACTTTTGCGCGAGCAATCGGGGTGGATAAAACTCCCCCTGCTGTTACCGAATCCTCGTCAACTCTTTCGGGCCGTGCCACCCCCTGAAATTGCGGCACGCCGAGAGCAACCGCCCAAATAATCGAAGCAGCGAGGGCGCCGATCAGCGCGCAACTGGTTCCATAAAAGCGGCCGCCGCTGGAGGCGAGTCCGAGCACCTGGCGAATCCGCGCCAAGAGCACCATCTGTGGACCGCCGATGCCGGCAGCCAGCAACGGCTCGATGGGGGAATTTTGGCGGTGCGCCAGATACGATAGCGCGCCAGCGTACACCGCGCGGTTGCCGATCGCAGCTTGCGCCAGCTCGTCGCAGCACATCTCGCGTTCGATTCGCAGCCGGCGCGAACACCACCACACCACGGGATGAAAGAACAGCACGGATTCGACGATTCGCTGGGCCAAATTGATCGGCAAGTCCCAGCGCCGCAGATGGGCCAGCTCGTGAGCGATGACCGCTTCCAACACATCGGCCGGCAGCTCAAGAATCCACCAGGCCGGCAGCAACACCATCGGTCGGAAAAATCCCACGGCCATGGCTTGTGAGACTCTTTCCATGGCATAAACGGCAGGTTGGACTCGAAACGCCATGCGCCGTGCGAGCCGGTCCACGGTCGTCGCGACTGCGGCGGGTATCGGCTGCCGGCGGCGCACGATCGAATAGATCCCAATCGCGGCGAGCCCAAGCCGGATGGCCATCAAGACGCTGCCTGCCAGCCACAGCGATACGACCCAGTTGCAATGCTCGTCGAGCCACGACAGTAACCAATGAGTCGTCGAGCTGCCGACATGCGCGGATGCTTGAGCGTAACTTGAACCGCGATCCAAATCGGCAGCCGGCCGGTCCGTGGACGACTTCGCGACATCAATTGACGATTCGACGATCAATGGTGCGCGCGAACGAATGACACACAGCGTCACCAGCGGGGTCACCGCCAACAGCACAAGCAGCCAACAATGGATGGCATAACGCGTCTGCGTCGATCGACCCGCCACGTGCAGCACGGCAAGAGCCGCGCCCCAAAGTGCCAGTCCCTGCCAGACGAAATGCACGAGCGTCTGCGCCAGCGATTGAATCAGCACGTCGGACAGGTGAAGGTCAGGCATCATGACCGGCTCTCCTCTTGCTTTTCGTATTCGACAAGGGCGCGGCGGATTTGGGCCAGCTCTTCGGTGCTGGGACTGGCTTCTTCGAGCAAATGCGAGACCAACAAGCTGGCGGAGCCTTCGAAGGCGCGGCCCAACAGATCGCTCAACAAGCGACGCGTTGTTTTGGTGCGGCCGGCCTTGGCCGAATAGACAAACGCGCGGCCCTGGGCCTTGCGCGTCACGAGTCCCTTCTCGGCCATCACGCCCAGCAAACTCATCACCGACGTGTACGCCCGCGGACGGCGACGATTGAGATTCTCCATCACTTCGCGGACTGTCAGCGGGCCATGGGCCCACAGGACTCGCAGGACTTCGAACTCGCCGGGCGTCGGATTTTCATGCTTCGGTCTGGCCATCGTGGTCGCAATCTACTGCTTAAACCGTAGATTGTCAACGGCAAAAACCGTTGATGGGCGTTCTGTCTCGAATGAACCGGCCTTCCACGGTTTTGGCCCGCATGGCACAATGTCGCGGCTTCGCACCTTGCCTTGTGACCGGAATCCCTGCCGGCGGAATACCCGATCGTGATTTCCAATCCTGTACGCCATGCGATCGATTGGCTGGTGTATTTGTTCGTGCGAGTTTTTGTGTGTGTCGTTCAGGCACTACCCATCGCCACGTGTGAAAAGCTTGCTCGTGGAATCGCCACGCTGGCGTGCGACGTATTGCGAATCCGTCACGACGTGACTGACGACAATCTGCGCCATGCGTTTCCCGAACTGACTGAACGGCAGCGGCGTGACCTGGCCCGGCGGATGTGGAATCATCTGCTTTTGTTCCTGATCGAGATCGTGCACGCGCCGCGCAAGATTCACGACACCAACTGGCGCGACTTCGTCACGTTTCACCGAGCCGACGACATTATCCAAGCGTTCTTCCTCGACCGTCCAAGTGTGGTCATCTGCGGTCACTACGGGAATTTCGAGCTCTCGGCCTATGTGCTGGGCATCCTCGGGTTTCCGACCTACACGGTGGCTCGACCGCTCGACAATCCTTACCTGGACCGGTTCTTGAACGAGTTTCGCAGCTTGACCGGTCAGTTCATACTTTCCAAGTCCGGCAGCTCCGGGCAGATCGACGGTATCCTGGCGCGGGGCGGCATTTTGGCGCTGTTGGGCGACCAGTACGCGGGACCCAAAGGTTGTTGGGTCGAGTTCTTTGGCCGGCCCGCGTCGAGCCACAAGGCAATCGCGCTGTTTTCACTGAGCAGCGACGCACCGGCGCTGTTTTGCTACGCTCGCCGAACCGGCGCGGCGCTACACCACGAACTGGGCACCACCGGCATACTCGATCCACGAACGATGCCCGCCGATATGCGCACCGTGCCGGCCGTCACTCAGTGGTACACCGAGCTGCTTGAAGATACGATTCGGCAGGCGCCTGAGCAGTACTGGTGGCTTCATCGGCGCTGGAAGGATACCCGAGCCAAGAAGCAGGTCGTATCTGCCAACAAAGCCGCCTAAGGGCCGTGCTTTGGCCCCGCATCCATTGTCGGTCGCAAGGTTGCCCATCAACCATGTCCAACTGGGTACGAGTCGCACGAGTATCGGAATGTCCGCCGGGGAAATCGCTGGAGTGCGCAGCCAGCGAGCGGGTAATCGCGATTTTCAACGTGGACGGTACGTTCCACGCGCTCGACGGCGTATGCCCGCATCAGGGCGGACCGCTAGGCCAAGGCGAGCTGACGGGCTCGGTTGTGACCTGTCCCTGGCACGGATGGCAGTTCGACGTGTGCACCGGGCAGCATCAGCTCAACAGCCGAGTGTTGCAGCCCCGGTTCGACGTGCGTGTCGAGGGAGAGTGGATACTGGTAGACTTGCCATGAGTTTTCGACGCTCCGGCCGCGATCTTCGACACGCCCACGGGGCAACGAGTTCCAAGCTTTGATCGAGTTTCGACCGTTTTGCAACACCGATTCGCCAGGGCTGGCCGAAGTTTGGCGCGGCCACGCGAGCGCGCGCGGGCTCATGCAGCCGATGTCGGTCGCGGTGCTCGAACGCTTCGTGCTCTCTCGACCCTACTTCGACCGCAACGGACTGATCGTCGCGATTGAGGGGGATAAGATTCTAGGTTTCGCTCATGGCGGCTTTGGCCCTGCGGCGGACCAAAGCGCGCTGGCAACGGATCAGGGAGTGACCTCACTGGTGCTCCTGCGGCCCGAGGCTGATCCCGCACTGGCCGTGGAACTGCTCGAGCGCAGCGAAGCGTATCTGCGCGGACGGGGAGCGACGACCCTGTATGGAGGTGGGCGCCCGCCGCTGGTGCCTTTTTATTACGGGCTGTACGGCGGCAGCGAGCCCTCGGGCGTGTTGAACTCCGATCCGCACGCGCAGGCCCTATTTGCCGAGCACGGCTATAAACCGGTGAAGCAATCGCTGGTGCTGCACCGCGATTTGGGCCAGTTCCGTCCGGTCGTCGACCGCCAGCAAATGCAGATTCGCCGCCACACGATCATTCAGACGCTCGTCGATCCGCCGCCGACCACATGGTGGCAGGCTTGCCTGTTCGAGCCGCTGGAGTTGGTGCAGTGCGTACTGTCGCCACGCGAGGGGGGAGCGTCGTTGGCGAGCGTGTATTTTTGGAACATGGAAACGATGGTCGGGACGTGGGGCGTACGCGCCGTGGGCGTCGTCGACCTGGTGGTTGGCGTCGAGGGAAAGCGGCAAGGCAACGCGACCTATCTGCTGGGCGAAGCCCTGCGCCAATTCCACTCGCAAGGTCTCGCTCTGGCCGAGGTCCACGTCGCCGACGACAACGCTCCGGCGATCGCTCTGTTTGGGAAGCTGGGCTTTAACGAGGTCGACCAGGCGATCGACTATCGCAAGGCTTGATGCACGGTCAACACGTAGTCGGACAAGTGCTGCTCGAGTTGGTCCTCCGCCCGGCGCAGCTCTTGCGATAGTGGGCCGCGCGATTGCGAGTTGCGCAGCGCCTGCAAATAGTTTTGCAACTGCAACCGCCGCTGGGGCGACCCGTCGAGCATGAACGACACCCACGCCCAGCTTTCGGCATAATCGGTCTGCCGCATCTCGGCGGTGGTCTGCAGGCGCTCGAGACGTTCCAGATCGGGTCGCCAATTCTGGCCAATCGCCGCCGTCAAATGCTCGACGTGCGGGCGGTTGACGCCGTCGAGCCCGCGCGGCACCTCAAAGTATTCGGCCAGGCCCTCATCGAGCCACAGTGGCAGCCGCGGCACGAGCGCGTGTAGATAACCGTGCGCGACTTCGTGTCGCAAATCTTCCGCCACGCGATCGCCCCAATAGGCATATACGTTCAAGCGAGTATCGCTCTCGACGAAGAACGCCCGCCGCTGCGGCACGTCGGGATACTGCACCCGCATGAACGACGCCAGCTCTTCGGCAGTGGGAAACAAGTACACGTGAATCGGCTCGTCGGAGATCGGCAACGCCAGGTTCGTGCTCAGTTGCGAGCGCTGCAAACGCAACTCCTCCAGCAGCCGGTGGTGGGCAGGCAGCGGCGAGTCGCTGTAGATTACCAATTGATCGAGTACCAGGCTGTTGCGCGCCGGCAGCGATGGTGCCGAGCGCAAGCGAGCGCAGCCGGATATCCAAAGTGCGGCGGCCAGCGCCATCAAGATTTGGTTGCGTTGGGTCATCCTTGACCAGTTGCGTGGACGAGAGACGTTTGAGGGGGGCGAGAATTCTAATTCTTGACTCCCGCCGTGGCGCGCTGGGCAATCAACAGGTCGAGCTCCTGCTTCAGGCGCGGCAAGATCGCGTCGTACGGATAGGCGCCCAGCTCTTGGCTGCCGCGCTTGAGATTGACGAAATTCGGCCCGCACCACAAGCCCAGATCGGCGTCGTCCGTTTCACCTGGGCCGTTGACCCGACAGCCCATGACAGCAATGGTGATTGCATGCTCGGCGGCATACGCGGTCATCGACTTAACGTCTTGTGCCAGTTCGATGAACGCCTCGTTCTCGACCCGCGAGCAACTGGGGCAACTAATGATGTTCAACGTCGACAGACCGTAGTTGACGACGCTCCGCACGCGGCCGGCTGCGATATCGGCTAGAATCTGCCTGGCGGCTGCTATCTCTTCGGGCTTGCGCGCGTTGGGCACGGTGAGCGAGACGCGAATTGTGTCCCCTACTCCGCGACTAATCAGTTGCTCAAGTGCGATCCGTGTCTTGATGACTCCCTCGGGCGGCAAGCCCGCTTCGGTCACGCCCAGGTGCAGCGGCACGTCGGGCCTCTGTTCGGCAAAGCGGCGATTCACCTCGATTACCTTCGCCGGATCGGAGTCCTTCAGCGACACGACGTAGCTGGTAAAGCCCAGTGAATCCAAGAGCTCGCAATGCTCCCATGCGCTGGCCAACAGCGGCACCAGGGAATCGTGTCCACCGTACTGGTCCACCTTCGCCGGATCGACCGAACCGCAGTTGACCCCCACGCGGATCGCG
>CAZUPX010000815.1:0-8616 GCA_964622155.1 uncultured Planctomycetaceae bacterium
GATAAACCGCGGAATCTTAACCACAGGCCAGGGACCGGGCGACTGTGGGCACGAGCTCGCGGCAGCCAGCCAAATGGTCCCCTGTGCGCCGCTCGCCGTCTCGGACAACCGCGGTGGAGCGCTCACCAACAGCGTCAACAACCAAGATTGCCGCGGCCCGAACGGACGGCGGCGCACAAAACTTTTTAAATCCTCCAGCGATCAAAACGAGTGCGATCTGTGTGGCGGTGCGCTTCGGATTTTTCGCTTTTAAGAGACGACGGCAAATTAACCACGAAGACACCAAGGGCACGAAGAAGTGATTTACCACGGAGGCCACAGAGAACACGGAGACGGACGGATGGGAGTTACGAAGAAAGGCCAATTGCTTCTCAGTGTGCTCGGTGCCCTCTGTGGCTAACTTCGTCTTTCGTCCCCCTATCTACGGCCTACTGTCTAGCGTCTACTGTCTACCATTTACATTCAATTGACGGCGCACGGCCTAAACGCTCTATCAATTCGAGCAAACCATGCTGCTGTCACCCGTGCGGCACTTCGTCTAGGATAAGGCGCAGTGTCTGACCGCAACAAGTTCCCGGTCCTGATTCCCAACACCATGACGACACGAACCAAGACCGTCAGCAAGAAACGAACCTCCCGCCCCATGCGTGTCGCTCGCGCTAACGGCAAACCAGTAACGGCCTCGTCGGGCCCGCTGGAAGTGAATCACAAGCGGGCGTTCGAGATGGTCATGGAACTGATGGCAATTCCCGGCACAAGCGGACATGAAGCGGCCGTGGCCGCATACATCACTAAGAAACTACGCGCCGCCGGCGCAACGGCATCCGCCATTCGCTTCGACAATGCCAACAAGAAAACTCCACTGACCGGCGAAGTGGGCAATCTCATCTTTCAGATGCCCGGCACACTGCGCGGCCCGAGACGACTGCTGATGGCCCACATGGACACGGTGCCGATCTGCGTCGGCGCCAAACCTGTGCGCAAAGGCGACGTCGTCCGCTCGGCCAATCCGGCGACTGGCCTGGGGGCAGACGATCGCTCGGGCGTGGCCGTGGTGCTCAACGCGGCGATCGAAATTCTCGAACAAAAACTGCCCCATCCGCCGCTGACCTTCTTCTTTCCGATTCAGGAGGAAGTCGGATTGCACGGCGCCCACCACGTGCAATTGCCGCTACTGGGCAAGCCTCGGCTGGCCTTTAATTGGGATGGCTCGGCGGCCGAGAAGATCACCACGGCCGCAACCGGCGGATATCGGCTGCAAATCGACATCGAAGGGCTGGCCGCTCACGCCGGCGCCGCGCCAGAACACGGCATCAGCGCCATCGCCATCGCCTCGCTGGCCATCGCCAAACTGGTGCGCGAAGGTTGGCACGGTCTGATCATCAAGCAAGACCAGCGCGGCACGAGCAATGTGGGCTACATCCGTGGGGGCGAGGCTACCAACGTGGTGACCGATCACGTCGAGCTCAAGGCCGAAGCACGCAGCCACGACAAGGCGTTTCGACAACAGATCGTCAACG
The DNA here is from genome assembly GCA_964622155.1 of uncultured Planctomycetaceae bacterium. Classification (GTDB taxonomy): domain Bacteria; phylum Planctomycetota; class Planctomycetia; order Pirellulales; family PALSA-1355; genus CAZUPX01. The sequence goes on from CAZUPX010000815.1 coordinate 1,521, forward strand.
CGATCGAGGGGTCATTTCGCGAGGCCGCCGCCGAAGTGCGCAACGCAAATGGTCAATGCGGCCACGTCGAGTTTCACGGACGGACCGACTACGAGGCGTTTCGACTCGCCGCCGACGATCCCTCGGTCGCTGCGGCTGAGGAAGCGGTACGCGCCGTTGGCCTGGAGCCACACCGGGCTACCAGCAACGGCGGGTTGGATGCCAACTGGATGACTGCAAATGGCATTCCTACAGTCACGCTAGGCTGTGGGCAGATGCAAATCCACACGACCTCCGAGTTCCTCGACATTCCCGCGTTCCGCCACGCGTGCCGAATTGCGTTGCACCTGGCGACGGGTGCATAGTTGTTGGTGGTTAGTGATTCGTTGTTCGTGAACAGGATTCGTCGCGGGCAGGCCTACGCCACCAGGGCCGTAGTATTGATTTCGTCACCAACCACTAATCACCAACAACGACTCATGGAACTCGACGACGAAGTTTGCCTCTGCTTTCACGTCTCCAAGCGGAAGGTCGTCAACTTCATCCGCGTCGAAAAACCTTCGCGTCCGGGCCAGCTCAGCGAATGTTTTGGCGCCGGCACCGGCTGCGGGTGGTGCCGAACGTATCTGCGGCGACTGTTTGACCAACGGAACGAGCCAATGGCCGAAGAAGCCTCGGAGCCAACCCGGCAGGACTACGCGCTGGGTCGCACGCAATACGTTCGCGAGGGAAAGGGCACGCCGCCCCCTGGCGCCACCCCCATCGACGAGCCGTCATAGGCCGGCGGGGCTGTTCGAGGGCAGCTTTGACCGCCTGGCGGCTTCAGGCAGTTGCAGTGACCTTAGCGAAATTCGCCCGGACGTATTCGTCGGCCTCCTCCAATGAGCCAAAGTTAATGGCATCCGCCCGGCTTGAGGACCAGCCCGAGCCGGTCCAAACCTCGTAAACGTTTGTCAATCGGGCCGGCGCGCGCGTGGTGGGAGAGGAGTCGATTGTCCGATCGGACGTGATTACGAAAACGTCATCTTGTTGGCGAGTCAGAATCCCCATGTCACTGGTGCCTCGCAGATGCAGCTAAGCAATTGTGGGCACAGGAGGGCAGATTTCGTACCTGGTCATTCCCTTAATCTTCTGCGGCAGTTCTTTTACCTGGCAATCCTGACGGCACTCGGCGATGGTGGCGGAGTGCGGGATCCACTGACCGCCCTTGTAGACGAAAGTGCTCTTGTCCAAGTCTTCCAATAGAACAAATGGCTTGCCAAAAGTGACCGGGGGCTTTTTTTCGACCACCGCTGCCGGCGCTCTGAAGTGCGTCGACTGCGGCGCATTGGCGCGGGGCTTCTGGCGTTTGCTGTGGTGGCGATGTTTTTGGGCGATGGATCGATGCTCCCAATAGGTGTTTGATGGTTCTGGGCCGCTCGATATTCGAACGGCAATCGATCACTGAAAATTGCTTTGCGGAGAGCTTGCGACAGCCGCGTGCAGGCGGCCCGTTCAGGCACGGTGCAGGCAACTCTCGAACAACGAGGCCGGAGGAGGCTTTGACGACTCCTCCGACCCTGGGGATTCACGAACTAGCCGCGTCTAGCGGCGGCTATAGTTGCCGCGCCGCCCGCCGGAACCACCTCGCTCCTCGCGCGGTTTCGCTTCGTTCACCATCAGCGGTCGACCGTTGCAATCCTTCTCGTTCAGCTCAGACATCGCCGTGCGCGCGGCGTTGTCATCCGCCATTTCGACGAAACCAAAGCCCTTGCTCCGCCCCGTGTCGCGGTCCTGGATGACTTGAGCGCTGCGCACCGAGCCAAACGGAGCGAATAGCTCCTCTAAGCTCGCGTTGGTCATGTCGTAGCTCAAGTTACCCACGTACAATTTCATACCCACTGTTCTACTCCCAGAGAAAAGCCGACCAACTGTTGGCTTCCGGGTCGATTCGGAAGTGGCCAGAATGGTGGCCCGCCAAGTGGGAGAGGCGAAAGAAGAGGCAGATTCGCGCGGAATCAATGCTCGAACGTCGTCAAACCGACCGGGTGCACTATACCTAAATGTTGGCGATTAGCTAGGGCAATAGACCATAGGCTCTTACGTCGCGCATCGCTCTGTGCGAATCGCCGCGCCGTGTATCCAATTCCCTGCAATAGAGTTGCGCTGCAAAGGAGGCTTTTGGGGGGTTATCCGTCGAAATGGCCCTTATTTCCGACTATTGTTGACAAACCATCGAATCGTTGAGATCGTCGGTTTTGAAACGGGCGTTCTGGCGATTCTTGACGGGCTTGATCGCGTAGTCGATTTGCGGCCATCCAGCGAGTGCATGCCGCATGAGCGTTTACGTGCTATAATGGCACCTATGCAACTCCAGTCACACGCTCGTCTGGCCATTCTTCGCCGCCTGGCACAGCTTGAATCCGAACTCCGCCAGGCACGGGCAGAGCTCAAGAACTTGCGTAGCCACGATCCCGCCACCGCCGATGTCGTCACCCGAGGCGCAAGACTCTCCCGCGAAAGGTCGGGATTAGAGCGCAGGCTCGAGGTGCTCCAATTGGATCCGACTCAAGTACTCAACCGACCCACCTAACCGAAGCGGAGTGCCGTGATGAATGATACCAAAGAGGAAGAACGCAAACGCGTGGCGGAGCGATTGCAAATCGTGCGTGCTAAGCTCCTGGCCACCGGCGCTACGGTGCTTTCGCCGACGATTGAGTGGTCCGCTTTGCGCAAGGAAATGGTGGAGTTGACTCGCAAGCTGAAATAAGCCCGGTCACGACGTTTTGAGGCGGGGGAAGAAGCTATGGCGGCCTTCCTTAAAGTCCGACTGACGTTCGTGGCTCCGACCCGGTTCATGGAGCCTGCGTGAACGCTGGGCATACCGTCAAGATCATCGCCCACGATCCGGAATACGCGGAGGGCTTTGTCTCCGCTCGCAGCACCCTCCGCGTGAAAGTGTACGAGGCTACCCTACACGTCCTGCGACGATCCAGCACGCAGGTACGCCAGAGTCGCAGCGGATAGGCTGATTCTGGCGCGTTCCCTCTCCTTCGAACCTCACATTGAGCGAATTCCGCCGTGATTCGCACTTGCCAACGATCGAAGTTTGACATACAATCTTTGTAGGTGCTGATTTTGTATGTGCACAATACCCCAAAACTCAGCGTGACGATGACCTATGCCTAACGCAATCATCACTCGACAAATGGTTCTCGAGGACCGCCAGGGAAGAACGTTTGCGGACGTTCTGAATGACGCGGAGCAGCCCTTCAATCAAGTGATCGCTTTTTTCAACGATCTGGATCGTCAACGCCGCATGGAAGAATCGGAGATCCACCACAACAGGCCACCTTTGGCCGGCGTGGTGCGCGAACTCGAATCCCAAAGCGACGTTGACCGTTTCCTGGCGTCGCAGCATCCTCGACGCACAAAGCGTCTACGCCAGGCCGTTGGTGTAGTCGTGCGGATGATTATGGAGCGCCGTGGCTGGCGCAAAACCGGCAAAAAAGGATCGCTCGGCGTGCGAGCCGTGCGAGAGCCCCGCACGGCGAAGCCGGGTGCATACCACAACACGGGTGGATTGGCATTCTGGTTTTTGCGCGCGGAGCGCTACGTGCGCCCCGACGGCATGCCGTTCCGCTCGGTGCGAGCGCGCCGCAACGAACTCGAATCGCGCCCTGCGCGAGAACCATCTGCGAAACGAAGCAAGCGCAATCCGACGACCAAGCGCGCAAACGCGAGCGAAACTAAACGTACGTGACCTCGAGCTGGGTCGGAAAAGGTCAGCTCACGAAGTCCTCTCATCTATGCAGGCAGACCGCTGAGCGGTCACTTTTGTCACTGGCCTCTCTTCATAGATCGGAGCTGTACGGTCAACGAGCATTATCGCCACTGCACGTCTAAGCGACGTGCGGCGTGCTTGCGACTGTGTAACGCGGCCGATTAGTCAGCGTCTCATCCCTGTGATGCTGTCGGTGAATCGAGGGTTTGCGAAAGCCGAGGTCGCTGGCTCCGATTGTCAGGCTGCAGCAAGCCGGCGCGAAACCGATGGGTGAAACTCCATGAGCGAACGAAAACCTCTTCCTATGCGTGCGCTTCCGGCGAGAGCTCTTTGCCCCGTGTGCGGCAAAGCGTCGTATTCGCTGACGGGCATGCACCCGCAGTGCGCGTCGGCGCGGGCCGATGCAATCTCTCGTGCGGCACGCAAGACGGCCGGTGTTGACGTCAAGAAGAAGCCGCTGGACCGCAAGTCATGGTCCAAGGCGTGCCCAAAGTGCAAACGCCAAATTCCGGCTCGACGAATCGCGTGCGATTGCGGTCACCAGTTCGTTTCGATGCCTACGGTCGAAACAAAAAAGATGATCCACGAACAGCAGGCAACAGGCCGTCAGAGACCGCGATAGCCCGAACCCCCCTTGTTTGGAGTACAAATCATGAACATCACGCCGGTTCAAGACAGGACCATTACACGACAAGTCCAAGGCAAGCTCTCTGGTCGAGGATTGGGCCCCCCCTGCCACGTCGCCGTGGAGACGGCAAGGGGCGAAGTGATACTGTCCGGAAGTGTTCAATACGCACATCAGAAAGCGACGGCAGTTCAGGCAGCCAATGGAATTTCGGGCGTAAAGCGCGTGTTGGATCGGCTAATCGTGAAGTCGGTCGCAAAGGTCTAGACCAATTCCAAATTCCGTCGCTACCGCGGGTACCCAGGAGAAGCGAGGCGTCCACTCAAGAAAACGGAGGTTCTTTTATGTTGGTCTTGACGAGAAAAAACCGAGAATCGGTTGTGGTCGGAGGATCCGACCCCTTTCACAGAGTTCTAAAAGTTACCGTGCTCGAAATCCAAAGCGGGAAAGTGAAGCTCGGTTTCGACCTCGATGCTGATGTTCCCATTCACCGCCTGGAGGTGTGGGAGCGGATCCATGGCGAGACGAATGCCGCCGCGTCCGGTTAGCGCCTGGTAATAGTAGCCGTAGATCTACTCGACAAAACACCGCGGCGCGCTCCGAGCAGAAAGGGAAAAGTTGTTGAAGAGTTCAATTAAGAAAAGCAGGCCAACCGCGACAGGCGCGTTCGTAGAAATGTTCATCGTATTGGCGGTCGCAATTGCCGTAATCGGCGCTTTTCGCGGGTGGTTCATCCTTTCGGGCGGCAATCGGATCAGGCCAACAAGCAATGGCAACGCCGAGCCAATGGCACGGATTCCCGTAGCGAGGCTGGACGCTGAAACGTCCGCACTCGATGACGGATCTTTTCTTGTGCAGGACACCAAAAGTAGGTAGCAAATGCATACTGTGCGACCACTCTTCGTTTCGACCTATCCGCCGGAAGAATGTGGGCTAGCCACGTTTACAAGGGATTCCGCCGACGCGGTGGACTTGGCCGCCGGAGCCGATGTCTCGTCGGTCGCGGCAATCCGCAAGACAGGTCCTCTCCGCACGAACGATCCGCGCATCGTGCATGTCATCGACAACAGCCGGCCGGACGCCTATCGGCTGGCTGCCGAAGTCGCCAACGACGGGCCATGTGACGTGGTCAGCCTGCAACACGAATTCGGACTCTATCCCGGGGAATGGGGAAGGGACGTGCTGGAATTCGTGCGTGCCTGTCACAAACCAATCGTGACTACCTTCCACACGCTGATGACCGAACCAGCTCCACTGCCGCGCCGCGTGATTCAAAGGATCGCGACCCACAGTCAAGGCCTGGTGGTCATGACTAAAATTGCCGCGAAGCTTTTGACCACCGTGTACGGAGTGCCCGATCGACGCGTGCGGGTCATTCCTCATGGAGTGCCGGAAGTTCCCTTCGAACGGGATGACACGCACAAGGCACGGCTAGGGCTGGCGGCGAAGCGCGTCATATGTACGTTCGGACTTATTAATCGAGGCAAGGGGCTGGAATACATGATCCGCGCCATGCCCCGGATCGTGGCCGAATGCCCCGATGTCGTCTATCTGATCGTCGGCGTCACGCACCCGCTGGTCAAGCGTCAAGAAGGCGAGGTCTATCGCGAGAGCCTGGCAGCCATGGCCCAAAGCTTGGGCGTGGGCGACCACGTTCGATTCGTCAACCGTTTTCTTTGCCTCGCCGATCTGCTGGCGCATCTGCAAGCCTGCGATGTTTACGTGACGCCCTATCCAGGAAAAGACCAGATTGCCAGCGGCACGTTGGCGTATGCCTTGTCAGCGGGCCTGGCGGTCGTCAGCACGCCTTACCTTTACGCCCAGGAAGTACTCGCCGACGGGCGCGGTCTACTTGCTCCGTTTGAACGGAGTGACGCGTTGGCCGACGCGGCGCTACGATTCCTTAGCGACCCCACGTTCCAACTCGAAACTCGCCGTAAGGCATATGAATACTCCCGATCGATGTTTTGGCCGAGCGTGGGTCTCAAATACTTGAAGTTGTTCGACAGGATTGTGTCAGCGAGACAGGTAAACATCATGCGACTCCACAGAAGGGTCGCCGCCACATCGAGTAAAGCAGGACTGCTCGACAGGTTTCTGCAAGGAGGGTTGTGATGGACGTTCCCTTTGGGATCGTTTTGGATCACTTGGATCGCATGACGGATTCGACTGGGCTGGTCCAGCATGCCATCTACTGTATTCCACGTCGTGAGAGCGGCTATACGACGGACGACAACGCGCGCGCATTGCGTCTGTGTGCCCGCATATGGTGCGAGCATCCCGAAGAACGCATGTTGAATCGGGTGACAAAGTATTTGAGCTTCTTGGAGTACGCACGTACCCCCGGCGGTGGTTTCCATAATTTTCTGAGCTACGACCGCCGCTGGCTTGATGCGGAAGGCTGCGGCGATTGTCAAGGCCAGGCAGTCCGGGCCCTGGCCGAGGTGCAAGGAAGCAGCCTGCCTGATGACTACCGTGAGTTGGCCCGCGAGCTGATTGAATCCGTGCTACCGACGTTGGCTGATTTGCGAAGCCTGCGCGCGCAAGCGTACGTGGTTCTGGCCTGGGGACACTTGTGGACCGCGGGAGTAAAAGACATCGAACCCCTCGAGAACGTTGCCTGGCTGGCTGCGCGGCGACTGGTGGAAAGCTATCAGCGTTCATTGCGGCCGGATTGGAATTGGTTCGAGTCGCGTAAGACCTATGCCAACGCGGTATTGCCACACGCT
>CAZUPX010000816.1:0-3267 GCA_964622155.1 uncultured Planctomycetaceae bacterium
CGCTGGCTGGCGTTGAAGTGTGCTCCGAGCCATTGCTGCACGTGGAAGCCAAGGATTACTACTCGCGGCTGCGTACCGTGACGGTGGAACTGCCTGCGCTTCAAGTCCCCAACCGTCTCGAGTCAATCCACCGCGTGAACTTCACACTCCCCTCGAAATCAGCGACGCCAGATGACTCGCGACGCCAACTTGCCGGTCGAGTGCTGCGGCCGGATGGCGCGCCTGCGGCAGGCGCCATCATCTTGCGGCAAAAGGACGATCCTCGCGTCGTGCGAGCGAACAACCGGATCGCGGGCGGCGTGCGGGGCGCGGGTGCCGCGTTTCGTGTCGCGGGTGTCGGTCCGGGGGACTTCGAGCCCTGGACCACGACGGACGAAGAAGGCAGGTTCTTCATTCTCACCGCCACGCCCGCCACGCAGCTTGCCGTGACCGTGGAGGCCGCGGGCACCGTCAAGGGTCAGGTCTTCGAGTTGTGGCGCGGGGCCAAAGGGAACACGCTGCAGTTGACCAGCGGTGCGACGATCTCGGGCCGCGTGCTCAAAGATGCCCGCAGAGTGGAAGGAGTGACCGTCGGCCTTTCGCTGTCGTGGCTTGAGACAGGCGCTCCTGCCGGAACCCACGAGGCTACCAGCGGTCGCGACGGGCGGTTCGTCATGGAGCATGTGCCTCCCGGCCGAACTGGGCTGCTGTTTACCAGGATGGACTCGCTGGCCCGACAGAACCTGGCGTCAATCAAACAAGAGATCTACACGGGTCGCGACGGCCAGGTCGTGGAAGTGGCCGAGCTGAACCTGCACACCGCCCACGAGGTGCGCGGGCGAATTGTATTTTCAAAGGAACAACCGCTTCGTCCTAAAATTCACGCTGTGCTTTCTCGCGTGGGCGTGTCTGATGACATGGAAGTCGAATCTTCGCTTGACGGTGAATTCGCGTTTCACGGAGTGCCGTCGGAATCGGTCACCCTATCGTTTCATTCGCCTGGCCAAAATGTCGTACACGGCTATCGGCTTTCGGACCGTCATGCCAGCTTGGATTTTATGGGTGCGACGCTGGGCGGACGCGTCGACGAAGATCTTGACCTGGTCGTGTTGTTCGAACCGGGCGAGGCGCCCGTCCCCCCGTCGCCGCCGACTGTCGACGGTCAGGTCGTCAGGATGGTCATACAACAGCCCGGTGGCGGAAGACGAATCGTGCAAATGCCAGCGGCGAAAATGCAGCGCGACGAGATCCTTAACCATCACCTTGCCATGCCACTGCGCGGCATCGAGCCGGGAAACGGGAAGCATTAGACTAGGGACGGGAGTGTTCCTCCCTGCCTACCGTCTACTGTCTGCCATCTCCCTACTAGTCGCTACCGCCAGGCGAAATCGCCGGCGTTGACGCTGGGCAGGTGGGTGACGCCCATCAGAAATTTGTCGACGGCGCGGGCGGCTTCGCGACCTTCGTGAATCGCCCACACGACCAGCGACTGGCCGCGGCGCATGTCGCCCGCGGCAAACACGCCGGAGACGCTCGTCATGTACTCCTCGTCGCACTTCACGTTGCCACGCGGATCGAGCTCCAGGCCCAACTGCTGAATGGCGCCATTTTTCTCCGGTCCGACGAAGCCCATCGCCAACAGCACAAGCTGCGCCGGCCAGACCTTTTCGGTATCCGCCAGCTCGCGATAGGTCTGCCGGCCGTTTTCGTCCTTGATCCATTCGATCTGCACGGTGCGCAGGCCGTCGACGTTGCCCGATCCGTCGTCCAGAAACTCCTTGGTCTCGATGCCGAACTGTCGCTCGCAGCCTTCCTCGTGCGAGGAGCTGGTGCGGAAGATGACGGGCCAGTTGGGCCACGGAGTGCCCGCGGGCCGCTCGATGGCGCGCGGAAACTTGCCCACGTCCGGCGGAGCGGCAAACAGCTCGAACTGGGTCAAGCTCGCGCAGCCCTGACGGTTCGACGTGCCGGTGCAGTCACTGCCAGTGTCGCCGCCGCCGATCACGATCACGTGCTTGCCGGTGGCCAGGAGCTGATTGGGGACCGGATCACCCTGGTTGACCTTATTCTGTTGAGGCAGGAACTCCATGGCGAAGTAGACGCCTTTGAGCTCCCGGCCGGGAATCGTCAGGTCGCGAGCGTGCGTAGCGCCGCCGGTCAAGAGCATTGCGTCGTAGCGGTCGCGCAGCTCATCGACCGATACGTTGAAGCCGACGTTCGCATTGGCGCGAAACTCGACTCCTTCGGCCCGCATCTGGTCGATCCGCCGCCAGACGCGCCATTTTTCGAGCTTGAAGTCGGGAATACCGTACATCAACAGACCGCCGGGCCGATCGGCCCGTTCGAACACGGTCACGTGATGGCCGGCTCGATTCAATTGCTGCGCGGCGGCCAGGCCCGCCGGCCCACTCCCCACCACGGCCACCTGCTTGCCGGTGCGCACGCTGGGGGGCTCGGGCACAATCCAGCCCATGTCGAACCCGCGATCGGCGATCGACATCTCGATCTGCTTGATCGACACCGGGTCTTCGTTGATGCCCAGCACGCAAGCCGCCTCGCACGGCGCCGGGCAGATGCGGCCGGTGAACTCGGGGAAGTTGTTGGTGGCGTGCAGCCGGTCGATGGCCTCGCGCCAGTGGTTGCGATGGACCAGATCATTCCAGTCGGGAATGATGTTGCCCAGCGGACAGCCGGTGTGGCAGAACGGAATCCCGCAGTCCATGCACCGCGCGCCCTGAGTTTGCAACTCTTCGGAGGGCAGGATTTTAAGAAACTCGTTGTAGTGTTTGAGTCGCTCCGCAACCGGCTCTTTGGGCTCGTAGTTGCGGGGGTACTTCATGAACCCGCGCACGTCACCCATGAGCCACCTCAACCACGCCGCGTTGCGGCCCCTCGTCACCTGCCGACTGCATTGCCTGGGCTTCTTCCTGGAGTTTCTTGAGCGCCGACTTGTAGTCAGTCGGCATGATCTTGACGAATTTGCGAAAAGCCGTGGGCCAATTGTCGAGCACCCACTGGCCGGGCGTGCTGCCCGTGTTTTGCACGTGCTTGCGCACCAGGTTCAACACGGTGTCCTGGTCGGCCGGGTCGCTCAAGTCTTCCAGCTCCACCATTTCCGGGTTCACCAGCGACGGGAAGGTGCCGTCCAGGTCGAGTACGTAGGCGATGCCACCACTCATGCCAGCCGCAAAGTTGCGCCCGGTCTTGCCCAGGATCACCGCGCGGCCACCGGTCATATACTCGCAGCCGTGATCGCCCACGCCTTCGACGACGGCCGATGCGCCGCTA
>CAZUPX010000817.1:0-10540 GCA_964622155.1 uncultured Planctomycetaceae bacterium
CGTGTTGGTGAAGTCCACGGTGCGGCCGTGACTGTCGGTCAGCCGCCCGTCATCGAGCACTTGCAGCAGCACGTTGAACACGTCGCGATGGGCCTTTTCGATTTCATCCAGCAACACGACGCAGTACGGGCGGCGGCGCACCGCCTCGGTCAGGCGCCCGCCTTCCTCGTAGCCAACGTAGCCCGGCGGGGCGCCAATGAGCCGGCTGACGGTGTGGCGCTCCATAAACTCGCTCATGTCGACGCGAACCATCGCGCTGTCGTCATCGAAGAGCACTTCGGCCAGCGCCTTGCACAGCTCGGTCTTGCCGACGCCGGTGGGGCCCAGGAAAATGAACGAGCCGATGGGCCGATTCGGATCTTGCAGGCCCGATCGATTTCGGCGCACGGCGTTCGACACGGCCTCGACCGCTTCGTCCTGTCCGATGACGCGCTGATGCAGCCGCTCTTCGAGCACCAGCAGCTTAGCCCGCTCGGTCTCCATCATGCGCGTGACCGGAATACCGGTCCACGCGCTGACGACCTGGGCGATTTCTTCCGGCCCGACTTCCTGGGGCAATAGCCGGCGTTTGCTGGTCGCGTCCGGCTCGGTGCCGGCGTTTTCTACCTTTTGGGCCAGCGCGCGGCGCTCAGTGTCGAGCTTGTGCAGGCGTTGATACTCTTCTTCGCCGACCATCATACCCATGGCCTGCTTCTCTTGGATGGCGGCGTAAGCCTGGTTGAAATCGAGCTCGACCTTTGCCAGTCGACCGCGAAGCTCCTGGATATTCTCCGATCCGAGCTTCTCGGCTTCCCATTGCTCGCGCAGGTTGGCCAGCTTCGGCCGCAGCTCCTTCATTTCGACCTCAATCTCGGCCAGCCGCTCCTGTGCGTGTTCTTCGGTCTCTTCCTTGAGCTGACGGGCGGCCAGTTCGAGATGGGTGAGCCGTCGCTGAATTGCATCGATCTCGCTGGGCACGCTTTCCTTTTGAATCGCCAACCGGCTCATGGCCTCGTCGACCAGGTCGATCGCCTTATCGGGCAAGAAGCGATCCGTGATGTAACGGTGCGACAACTTGGCCGCGGCCACCAGCGCCGAATCCTTGATCCGCACATTGTGATGCGCTTCGTAGCGCGGCTTCAATCCGCGCAAGATCGCGATCGTGTCATCGACTGTCGGCTCGCCGACATAGATCGGCTGAAACCGCCGCTCGAGCGCCGCGTCTTTCTCGACGTGCTTGCGATACTCATCGAGGGTAGTGGCCCCCACGCAGCGCAGCTCGCCACGTGCCAGGGCCGGCTTGAGCAGGTTGGCCGCGTCACTAGCGCCCTCGGCGGCGCCGGCTCCGACGACCGTGTGCAGCTCGTCGATGAACAGGATGATCGACCCACTGGCGCTTTGCACTTCGCGGAGCACGGCCTTCAGACGTTCTTCGAATTCGCCGCGATACTTCGCTCCGGCGATCAGAGCGCCCAGGTCGAGCGCCACGACGCGCTTGTTCTTGAGGCTTTGCGGCACGTCTCCTTCCACGATTCGCAGCGCAAGCCCCTCGACGATGGCGGTCTTACCCACCCCCGGCTCGCCGATCAGCACGGGGTTGTTTTTGGTGCGCCGCGATAATACCTGGATGACGCGGCGAATTTCTTCATCTCGGCCAATCACCGGATCGAGCTTGCCCTGGCGCGCCCGTTCGACCAGGTCGATGCCGTACTTTTCCAGGGCCTGAAATTTCCCTTCGGGGTTTTGATCGGTGACGCGCGTGCTGCCGCGCACGGCTTGCAGGGCCTTGAGCAGCGCGGATTCATCGATGGCGTTTAGCTTGAGGACGTTTTTGACCTTCGAGTCCGCTTGCACCAGCGACAACAATAAATGCTCGGTCGAGACGAACTCGTCCTTCATCGTATCGGCCTGTTTTTGAGCGGCCTCGATCACTTTCACGAGGCTTTCGCTCAACTGCGGCTGCGCCCCGCCGGAGACTTTTGGCAAGTGGCCGAGCTCCGCATCGATGATGCGTTCCAATTGCCCGCGATTGGCGCCGATTTTTTCCAGGATCGGCCGAACCACACCATCGGTCTCGGCCACTAGCGCGGCGAGCAAGTGCAGCGGTTCGATTTGTGGGTTTCCGCGATCGGCGGCCAGGGCCTGCGCGCGCTGAAGCGCTTCTTGCGCTTTGATCGTCAGTTTGTCGAATCGAATGGCCATAGAACTCCTTAGTACCCCTGTTGGCGCTCAGGGTACCGTGTTCGCGCGAGCATGCCGTTTGCATGCCCGCGCTTGCGCGGGCATGGCACCCGACAATTAGTCTTTCACTTCGAACTCGGCGTCGACGACTTCCTCTTCGCCAGGCGTCTTGCCATCGCCGCCTGGCTGTGGTCCGCCCGGGCTTGGGCCGGCGCTTGCGCCTTGCTGAGCTTCATAAAGCGTTTTGCTGAGCGCGTGCGAGGCTTGCTCCAGCTCCGACACGGCCGACTTGATGGCGTCGATGTTCGTGCCCTTGGCCGCCTCGCGCGCCTTGCCAATCGCGCCTTCGAGCGCAGCCTTGTCGCTGTCCTTGAGTTTGTCGGCGTTTTCCTTCACCAGCTTCTCGACCTGATAACACATCGAGTCGGCCTGATTGCGCAGCTCGGCCAATTGCCGCTTCTGTTTGTCGTCGGCGGCATGTGCTTCGGCCTCCTTGAGCTTTTCTTTGATCGTCGCGTCGTCCAGGCCACTGGACTGCTCGATCTTGACTGTCTGCTCCTTGCCGGTGCCCAATTCCTTGGCCGAGACGTTCAAAATGCCGTTGGCGTCGATATCGAACTTGACCTCGATCTGCGGCATTCCGCGTGGGGCGGGTGGAATACCTTCGAGGTTGAACTGGCCTAGCAGCCGGTTGTCGCTAGCCATCTCGCGCTCCCCTTGAAATACGCGAATCGTGACCGCCGTCTGGTTGTCCGCCGCGGTGCTGAACGTTTGCTTCCGTTCGGCGGGAATCGTCGTGTTCCGTTCGACCAGCTTGGTCATGATTCCGCCTTCGGTCTCGATGCCCAGCGACAGCGGTGTCACGTCGAGCAACAACACGTCCTGCACTTCGCCGGCCAGCACGCCACCCTGAATGGCGGCGCCGATCGCCACGACTTCATCCGGGTTAACACCCTTGTGCGGCTCTTTGCCGAACATTTTGGTGACCAACTCTTGCACCTTGGGGATGCGCGTCGATCCGCCGACCAGCACGACCTCGTCGATCTCACTGGGCTGCAGCTTGGCGTCCTTAAGCGCCTGGGTCAGGGGCCCGCGGCAGCGCTCGATCAAGTGATCGACCAACTGTTCGAACTTGCTGCGCGTGATGTTGATCTGCAGGTGGCGCGGTCCCGTGGCGTCGGCCGTGATGAACGGCAGATTGATGTCGGTGCTCGAGGCCGAGCTCAGTTCCTTCTTGGCCTTCTCGCACGCTTCTTGAAGCCGCTGCAGAGCCATGGCGTCCTTACGCAGGTCGATGCCGTTCTCGCGCTTGAACTCGTCGGCCACGTAGTGAATCATTGCTTCGTCAAAATCGTCGCCGCCCAGGTGCGTGTCGCCATTGGTGCTGATAACGCGAAACACGCCTTCGGCGACTTCCAACACCGAGACGTCGAACGTGCCGCCGCCGAGGTCGAAGACGACGATCTTTTCGTGCTCTTTCCTGTCCAGGCCATAAGCCAGCGCCGCCGCAGTCGGCTCGTTGATAATCCGTGCCACCTCGAGGCCGGCGATCTGGCCGGCGTCCTTCGTGGCCTGGCGCTGCGCATCGTTGAAGTAGGCCGGAACCGTGATCACGGCTTTATTGACCTTAAAGCCCAGGTACGATTCGGCGGCTTCTTTCAACTTGCGCAATATGCGCGCCGAAATTTCGGGCGGAGTGTATTCCTTGTCGCCGATGCGAACTTTGACGTAATCGTTCGCGCCGCCAATGACCTCGTAGGGGACCATCTTCTCTTCGTTCTCGACCTCGCTGTGCCGGCGACCCATGAAACGCTTGATCGAGTAGATCGTGCGCGTGGGATTGGTAACCGCCTGGCGGCGGGCAAGGTCGCCGACCAGCACGTCGCCCTTATCCGTGAACGCGACGACGCTGGGCGTGAGCCGGTTGCCCTCCTGATTGGGTATCACCTTGGCCTCTTTGCCCTCCATGACCGCGACCACGGAATTGGTCGTACCCAGGTCGATACCGATGATCTTTTCGCCACGAGCCATGAGAAGCTCCTTTCTCGACGACAAGCGCGCCCCAGAGACTTCGGGCTGTCACAGGTCTCCCGCAGGGGCGCGCGTGAACGATGCGATTCGTCTATAGGTTTTTATTGAATTGGGATTTGTAGTTAGAACGGTTGGCGGCAAGCGCCTCCCGGTCCCTTTTAGCAAAGGGTATGCCGTCACCTGATGGGTCGCCGGTGTTGGTTTCAACTTGCTGGTATATAATAGGTTGAGACAAGATCGACTGGCTGATATTCCATCCTGGCGGGACTCACCTCACGTTGGCGATGTGCCGTTTTGGCACAGGGGGAAATGCTGACCTCAACGAGCTGCCAATTTGACAGCACCCCAGAGCGAGTCGCTCATTGGGACCATCTACCGCGCTGTCGCCGGCCACGAGCGGAGGACAAACGGCCCGCCGCTCGGGCAGGGCGAAACGTCGGGCCAAGCTCTGTTCGGCTGTGCGACTACGATAGCGCCCTCGATCAGGCCCGTCGCTTGACACTCCGATTTGACCCAAGTACAAGGTGTGTCGAATCTTTTCTACGCTTGCTTTGCTCCATCAACAGGCCGCGGCACGGCGTCTTTTTGAGTTCGAATTCAGAAAAAATCCTATGGCCAAGGACAAGGCGGCAAAAAAGGGGACCCAGGCCAGCAGTTGCCAGACGACCATTGACGCACTGCGCACGAAGATTGACCGGGTCGATCAAGAGCTGTTGAAGCTGATAAACGAGCGGGCCAAGATCGCCGCCGAGATCGGCAAACTCAAGAACTCAGGCGGACTTTCGGCCTACGCGCCCGCACGTGAGGACGAGGTGCTGGCCCGCGTGCTGACCCAGAATAAAGGGCCGCTGCCCGACCGCTGCGTGCGGGCCGTGTATGGCGAGCTGATCAGCGGGTCGCGGGCGATGGAGAAGGACCTTCGAGTGGCATACCTGGGTCCGGCCTACAGCTACAGCCACCTGGCAGCCATTCACCGCTTCGGCCAAAGCGTGGAGCTGGTGCCGGTGGGCAGCATCGCGGCCGTTTTCGAAGAGATCAACCGTCGCCATGCCGACTTCGGCATCGTGCCGATCGAAAACTCGACCGATGGCCGAGTCGGCGACACGCTGGAGATGTTCGCCCGGCTGCCAGCACGCATTTGTGGCGAGGTTCAACTGCGCATTCACCACAACCTGCTGGGCAAGTGCGCTCGCAGCGAGGTTGAAGAGGTCTACAGCAAGCCGCAGGCTCTCTCGCAGTGTCGCAACTGGTTGGCCAAGCACCTGCCGACGTCGCGGACAATCGAGGTCACGAGCACGTCGACCGCCGCGCAACTGGCCCAGGACAAACCCGGCGCGGCGGCCATCGCCAGCTTGCAGGCCGGAGTGCACTACGGGCTGGACGTGCTGGCAGCCGACATCGAAGACAACCCCGGCAATCTCACGCGCTTCGCCGTCATCGGTGATGACACCGGCCCGCGCACCGGAAACGACAAGTCGTCGCTGATGTTCGAGGTTGCCCACAAGCCGGGCGCGTTGGCCGACGCGATGAACGTGTTCAAGCGCGCGCGGCTGAACCTGACCTGGATCGAGTCGTTCCCCATCGCGCGGCCCGAAGGGGGATACCTGTTCTTTGTCGAACTGGAGGGGCACGAGACAGACGTCCGAGTCCGAAAGGCCATCGCCGCGCTGGCCAAAAAAGCATTGCGACTGGACGTCCTGGGGTCGTATGCCAGGTTGGCACCGGTCGAATAAGGGACCAGCGGCTGGGGACCAGGGAACGGGAATTCGATTTTTCATCACCGGCTGACAATCGCCGAGCCTCTTCCGCATTAAACTGACTGGATCGCAATAACGACCGACCCTGCCACTGGGCGACGCCACGCTTCTGCTAGTCCCTTGCCCCCAGCCTCTGATGCCTACCCATGATCATCATCCTCAAGTCCGGCGTCACGGAAGATCAGATTCAGCATGTGATCGCGCGCGTCGAATCGCAGGGATTGCGCGCTCATTTGAGCCGCGGCACGCATCGCACGATCATCGGCGTCATCGGCGACAAGTCGCAAATTCAGGAAGCCGCTTTTCAGGCGATCCCTGGTGTGGCCGACGTTGTGGCGGTTCAGCCGGCCTATAAGCTGGCTAGCGTCGATGCGCATCCTGAGCCGAGCGTGGTCGATGTTGGTGGCGTCAAGATCGGCGGCGGCAACCTGGCCATGATCGCCGGGCCTTGTGCCGTGGAGGGCGCCAAGCGACTCGATACGATCGCCGGAATGGTGCGAGCCTCAGGGGCCAACATTCTTCGCGGAGGGGCCTTCAAGCCGCGTACCAGCCCTTACGCCTACCAGGGCATGGGTGAAGAGGGACTAAAAATCCTGCGCGACATCGGCGACAAGCACGGCATGCCGGTCGTCACCGAGGTAATGGATCCGCGGCGCGTCGAGCTCGTCGAGCGCTACACCGATATGTTTCAAATTGGTGCTCGCAATATGCAGAATTTTGTGCTGTTGGCCGAAGTCGGCAGTACCAACAAGCCAGTGCTGCTCAAACGGGGCATGAGTGCCACGGTGGTCGACCTGCTGATGAGCGCCGAGTACATCCTGTCGCAGGGCAATCCGAACGTCGTGCTCTGCGAGCGCGGCATTAAGGGATTCGACCCGGCCGTGCGAAACGTGTTTGACGTGGCGGCCGTGCCGCTGTGCCACGTGCTCTCGCATTTGCCAATCATCGTCGACCCTAGCCACGCGACCGGACGCCCCGACTTGATCCCAGCATGCGCCCTGGCAGGCGTGGCCGCCGGCGCCGATGGCGTCCATATTGAGGTGCATGACTGTCCCGAGGAAGCCATGTCCGACGGACCGCAGGCCCTGCTGCCCGAGCAATATCAAAAACTGGCGGTCCAGATTCGAGCCCTGGCAAAGATGCTCGGAAAAACGATTGAGGCCCCTGGAGTCCATGCATGAGGCGCCCGTTTATCGCCGGCAACTGGAAGATGAATCTCGACCGTGCCGCGGCGGTGAGTTTGGCCGCGGAGCTCGTCGAGCGGTCCGGCAGCATCACGGGCGTTGATGTGGCGGTTTGCCCTTCGAGCGTCTATCTGGACGCCGTGCGCCAGGTTCTCGTCGGCTCGAACATCGCGCTTGGGGCGCAAAACATGTACTACCAGCCCAACGGCGCCTTTACTGGCGAAACGAGCGCCTCGATGCTTGTGGATTTGAACTGCCGTTACGTGATCCTAGGCCACAGTGAGCGGCGTCACATTCTGGGCGAGACGGATGAAGAGGTGAATCAGAAGACACTGACGGCATTGTCCGCCGGGCTGATGCCGATCGTGTGCGTGGGCGAGCTGTTGGCCGAACGCGAGCGAGGCGAGACGCAAGTTGTCATTCGCCGTCAGATCGATGGCTCGCTGGCAAGTCTGTCGGCCGAGCAAATTGCACGCGTCGTGCTGGCTTACGAGCCCGTGTGGGCCATCGGGACCGGCAAAGTGGCCACGCCCCAGCAAGCCGAGGAGGTGCATACGGACCTTCGCAAGATCTTGGCGGATCGCTACAATATGGCGACTGCCCAGGGTGTCCGCATCCAATACGGCGGCAGCGTGAAAGCCTCGAACGCCGCGGCGCTGCTGGCTCAGCCAAACGTGGACGGGGCGCTGGTTGGCGGGGCTAGTCTTGCGGCCGATGAGTTTCTGGGCATCGTGGCCGCGGCGAATCGCAAGTAGCCGGCCACGCATGTTACCCGACCTTCCGTGTGCGAGGACGAATCATGGAATTGTTGTTGATGATCTTGTTGCTTCTCACCGCCACGTTTTTGATCCTGTTGGTGTTGATTCAGCGGGGGCGTGGCGGAGGGTTGGCCGGCGCGTTCGGTGGGATGGGCGGTCAAAGCGCCTTCGGCACCAAGGCCGGCGACCTGTTTACGCGAATCACGATCGGCGTCGCCGCGTTCTGGATTATCCTGTGTGCGTTCTCAGTGTGGTACTTCAGCGTGGGTAGCGGCAGCATCATCTCGCAGCAACTTGGCCGCAGCGCGACCCCTCCGCCCGTGACCGGCACGCCGCCAGACAGCGGCGCGCCAAAGGACTCCAAGGAGACGCCAGCCGCGCCGGACGCGAAGTCCACTCCCCCCAAGCAAGAGACGCCTCCACCCGCGGCCGACAGCGCCAAAGCGGAACCCCCGGCGGCAGCGCCGGCCGCCGCACCCGATACGCCGGCGAGTGGCACGCCCGAAAAAACCCCCTAGCACGCCCGTGGGCTTCTCGCTTGATCGGCAGCGGCAAGCTCGGTTGTTCACTCGATTCCAGTGAGGCGGTCCCTTGTTGCTGAGTATGACTGGCTTCGGTGAGGCGCATCGCAAAAACGCGACATTGGCGATTGCGGTCGAAGTGCGCACGATCAACAGCCGCTACTTCAAGCTCGTCGTTCGCTGCGGCGAAGGCTACACCGCCTTGGAGCCGCAGATCGAAAACCTGGTCCGCACGCGGATCAAGCGCGGCACGGTCCAGGTTACCCTCCGTATCGACCGTGCCAGTAGCAGCGACGACTTTCGGCTCGACGAAGTCGTGTTGTCGGGCTATCGGAACCAGTTGGAACAGCTCGCTAAGCGCTGGAACTCCGTACATCCAATTCCGATTGAATCGCTTCTGTCGCTGCCAGGCGTGGTCGTCGAAAACGCAATGGGCGCCAACGACGTTTCGGGCGACTGGCCCGTCGTCGAGCAAGCGCTCGAGGCGTCGCTGGACAGTATGACCAGGATGCGGATCGAAGAGGGCAGGGCAATGGCGGCCGACCTGGCATCGAATGCGACCTCAATCGGTCAACAGCTCGATGCCATCGAGGTTCGATCGCCGCTGGTGGCCGAGTCGTACCGTGCGCGACTGACCGAACGGTTGACCAAGACCCTGGCCGAGTACCAGATCACGCTCGATCCGGCCGACTTGATACGCGAAACCAGCATCTTCGCCGAGCGCAGCGATATCTCCGAGGAGATCGTGCGATTGCGGAGCCACCTCGAACAATTCGCCACCACGCTCGAACTGCCGGAAAGTTCTGGGCGAAAGCTTGAGTTCTTGACCCAGGAGATGTTCCGCGAAACCAACACGATCGGATCGAAGGCCAACGACGTGCAGATTTCCACCTGCGTGATCGAGATCAAGGCGGCGATCGAGCGGATCCGCGAGATGATTCAGAATGTGGAGTGATTGAGGCCAGAGGCTCGAAGCGAGAGGCCAGAGGTAGCAATTTGAATTCAAGGAGTCCTTGTCCCCTTCTCGCCTCAAGCTTCAAGTCTCAAGCCTATTCAATGAGTGCACCCACACGCGGCAAATTGATCGTGATCTCGGGACCCTCGGGTGCTGGCAAAACCACGCTTCTGAAGAAGCTGTTCGAGCGTTGTCCCGAGTTGCGTGCCAGTGTGTCGGCCACAACCCGGCCGCCCCGGCCGAGCGAGCGTGACGGTGTCGATTATCATTTCCTGTCCGACAACGAGTTCCAGCGACGCCGAGCGGCCGAGGAATTCCTGGAATGCTGTGAGGTTTTCGGCCGTGGATACTGGTACGGGACCCTCCGCGACGAGGTCTCCCCTAGCCTGGAGGCCGGCAAGTCGATAGTCTTAGAGATTGACGTGCAAGGGGCCATGGCCGTCTTGGAGCAGTATCCTGACGCGGTCACGCTGTTTGTGCACCCCAGCTCGCTGGACGAGCTGGAGCGCCGCCTGCGAGGTCGAGGCACCGAAACCGAGGCGTCGATCCAGCGCCGACTGGAAGTCGCTCGCCGCGAATTGGCCCGCGCGGAAGATTATCGACACCAGGTGCTTAACGACGACGTCGACCGGGCCGCCCAGGAAATTTGCGATATCATCCGATCCAGCGAGGTGCGATAGCTATGCTCGACGAACTGCGTGAAGAGGCGATCGTCAATAAAGTGGGCGGACGTTTCAAGCTCTCGACGTTAATTCAAAAACGGCTAGTGGCGCTGAATGCCGGCAGCCGTCCGCTGGTCGACATCAAGACCGACAACAAGCTGGAGATCGTCATTCAGGAGATCATCCAGGACAAGATTTATCTCGACTCGTCGCAGCAATTGAAGGTCACGGGCGAAGAGGCCGGCGGTGCACCGGAATTCGACCTGGCTAATCTGTAAAGCTCGTTATGACCGGGCGCGAAGTGATCATCGGCGTTAGCGGCGGCATCGCGGCCTATAAAACCGCCGCCCTGGTCAGCCAATTGGTCCAATCGGGGGCTGGCGTGACGGTGGTCATGACCGCCGCCGCGCGGCAATTCATCGGTCCGGCGACGTTCGCGGCCCTCACCGGACGGCAGGTGGCCGAGCACGTCTTTGACGACGCCCAGCATCCCTTGGGGGCCCACATCGATC
>CAZUPX010000818.1:0-2165 GCA_964622155.1 uncultured Planctomycetaceae bacterium
GCACGTCGTGGCCGCCGGCGATTTCGTGCTGTTTCGCCGATTCGCAAACGGCGACGCGATGATCGAACGCGTCGAGCCGCGCCGCACTGTGCTTGCGCGAGCCACTCGCGGCCGACAGCAGATCATTGTCGCCAACGTCGATCAACTGCTCATTGTCAGTAGCGCCGCCGAACCATACTTGAAACCCAACCTGATCGATCGGTTCCTGATCAGCGCGCACAAATACGCCTTGCGACCGATCTTGTGCATCAACAAGATCGATCTGGTGGACCCGACGTCGCTGGTGCCGCTGGTCGGCTCGTACAGCCAGATGGGCTATCGCGTGCTGTTGGTGTCGGCCAGCACCGGCGTGGGCATCGATCGGCTGCGCCTCGCGATGAGCGGCTGCGCCAGCGTCATCGTCGGGCAAAGCGGCGTGGGCAAAAGCTCGCTGCTCAACACCATCGATCCCAGCTTGAGCTTGCGCGTCGGACCGGTCAGTGCGGAAACACAAAAGGGCCGCCATACCACGACATCCGCCCGGTTGTGGCCGCTGGCCTGCGGCGGCTACGTGGTCGACACACCCGGGATCCGCCAGTTCCAACTGTGGGACGTCATTCCAACGGAAGTCGCCGGTTATTTCCGCGACATCCGGCCGTATATCAACCACTGCCGGTTTCCGAACTGTACGCACACGCACGAGGCTGCATGTGCCGTCAAAGACGCCGTGGCTGACGGCCGGCTCGACCTGCGACGTTACGAGAGCTATTGCCAGTTGTTTGCCGGAGACATGGAGTAAACCAACGAACCCGCATCCCGCCGCGCGTGTCACAAGCGTGCGGCCCAACCGTTGGAGGGACCTAGCACCCGTGACAGAGACGAACCGCGTGCAGAGTGTCGCCAGTGAATCGGCGATTCTGGTCGGAGTTCTCCTTCCCGACCATCAAGATCACGGCGACCCGCTCGATGAATTGCAGGGCCTGGCGACCACGGCCGGCTCGCGCGTCGTGGGTCAGTTGACCCAAAGGCGCGTTTCGCCCGACGTAACCACGTATCTTGGCAAGGGCAAGGTCACCGAGCTTAAGAGCATGGCGGCAGCCGCCGACGCCGACGTGATCCTGTTCGACAACGACCTCTCGCCGGCACAGACTCGCAACCTCGAGGAAGCCACCGGCGTCAAAGTGCTCGATCGCAGCGAGCTGATTCTGCACATATTTGCCAGCCGGGCGCGCACGTTCGAAGCTCGACTGGCAGTCGAGCTGGCTCAATTACAATACTCGTTGCCGCGATTGAAACAAATGTGGTCGCACTTGTCGCGACTCAAAATGGGGATCGGCATGCGCGGCCCTGGCGAAAAACAGCTCGAAGTCGACCGCCGGCTGGTCGAAAAGCGAATCGCCGATTTGCGGCATGAGCTGAAGATCATCGAACGCCGCAAGGAACGCGAGGTTGCCGCCCGCAGCGACCGCATGACCGTCTCGCTCGTAGGCTACACCAACGCCGGCAAGAGCACGCTCTTGAACACGCTGACAGGCGCCGACGTGCATACCGAAGACAAGCTGTTCGCCACGCTCGATACGCGCACCCGCCGCTGGCAACTGCCGGGCTGGGGACCGGTGCTGCTGAGCGACACCGTGGGCTTCATCCGCGACTTGCCCCACCACTTGATTGCCAGTTTCAAGGCGACGCTTGAAGAGTCGCGCCAGGCCGACCTGCTGATGCACGTGGCCGATGCCAGCAACCCGGCCGCATTGGATCAGATCGCCGTGGTCTACGAAGTGCTCGAAGAACTCGGCATTCAGGCCAAAGACACGCTGCTGGTGCTCAACAAGGTCGACATGGTCGATCGCGGGACAGTGGCCGCCTTGATCGGCCGCTATCCGCGGGCACTGCCCGTCAGCGCTCACACGCGAGCCGGCATCGACGAACTGGTCGCCGTTGTCAGCCGAGCATTGAGCCACAATTTCCTGGACGTGGACATCGAAACCGGCGTGGACAATGGACGGCTGATGGCCCAGTTGGCAAGCTACGGCGAAGTGCTCTCGAAGCGTTACACCGACAGCCGTGTGATCGTCCACTGCCGAATTCCACAGCGTGCCATGGGCCACCTGCGCTATGCCGACGTCGAAATTCGCCCGCACGGCCGGCCCATCACGGAGTCGTCGAACGGCAACGGGCATGTGAAC
>CAZUPX010000819.1:0-1875 GCA_964622155.1 uncultured Planctomycetaceae bacterium
CAGCACGCGCTGCGCCGCCACCAACGCCGCCCGTACAACCGCCTTCGGAGATTTGCTACTGACTGCCACATTCTCGTTACGCACCCCATCGAGCTAGCAGCCTAAGCCAGCAGTGGAGTTTTCTTCAGAGCCGGTCAGAACGGTTTCTTATTGGCGCGCGTTACCTCTGCAAGTATCTCACCCACCGCGACATGAAATCAACTCACCAGCAGCGCGTGCTGCGCCAGGCGCGGCAAACTGTCGGCGAGCGTGGCGGCGAGCAGGGGTTTGATGTACTCAAGGCCGCGGACGCGTTGGTTCTCCTCGATGATGTCCAGCCGGCCCGAGCGGACCGAATCGACGAGTGCGTCGAGTAGCTGGGACTGGTCGCGAGACCCGTCCAGCAGGCTCAACACTTGGGCGTCGATATTTTCGAGCCACACGGCTTCGTGGCGGCGGTTGGTGGGCGGCTCGCCCTCGGCGGCTTGCCAACGGGCAAAGGGGCTGGCCGCCGGCCGCTGACTGACCTGGCTCACAAAGGGCGCGGCTTGAGCGTGGACCTCGATCACGCCGCGCACCGCGCCGTCGACCAGATTCTGCCTCAGCCGCTCCCGTTCTGGCTCCCCGATCGAGGTCACGCCGGCGGCATTCAGGCGCTGGCAGGCCGCGGCCACCAGGTCCTCGAACGTGACGTAAGCGGGCCAGATCTCGCTCAAATGCAACAGCGCCGCCTGCACCAGCGGCACGGCAGCCGACACGCTCAGTCCGCTTATACCAGTGAATCGCTGCAGCGTACCGGATCGAAGGGGAGCCTTAGGGTCGTCGGGCTTGAGTTGCGCCGCCAAGAAGAACCCCTCGAGGTGTTCGGGCATAAGGTTTGTCGCCAGCTCGATGCCGGCGTGACAGACCAGCGTCTGGCGAAACCGGCGATTGTGCAGTACGTCGCGATACTGCTCCTGCCGCAGGGGGTCGGATGCAATCCGGCCGAGTGCCAACTCGGTGTCCTCGTCCGTGAAACCCGTGTAGCCCGCGCCGACCACGCCATCGCCCAGATACTGCAAGCCGCTGCGGGCCGCATCCGTCAGAAATTGACGAAAGTACACCGGCCGCACGCCTGCCTCCAGGTAAGTCTGCTCGAACGTGCGGTCGTCCTGCTGCGCAAGCTGCGCGATTTCGGATGTCAGCAGGGCGTTGTAGGGGTTGTCGTCCGTGAGCGCGGTTTGCAAAACGCTCACCAGCATGCGAGCCTTGGCCACCCGCTCGGCCGGCGTGGACGCATCGCGAGCGTCGTATTGCGCCATGCGGCCCAGCATCTGGTGGATGTGCCATGCCGGATACGTGTGATACGCGGCAATGGCCACGCCCTGCGGCGAGAGGTGATCGCGGACCATCGACAGCAGCTTGTCGCGATCCTGGGTGTCTAGCGATGTATACAGTCCGGGCACGACGATGTAGTCGAACGTTTCGCGGTTCGTCCCAAGCTTCAACAGGTCGTGGTAGCGAAACTCGACATTGCCGATCCCGGCGGCCGCAGCCGCCTCGCGGGCCGTGTCCACCAGGCCGGACCGCGAGTCGATTCCGACAAACGTGGCATTCGGATGCCGCTCGGCCATGGGGATCAGGTTGCCCCCGGCGGCCGATCCCAACTCCAGCACGCGAGCGCCCTCGACGTCGGGCGGCTCGATCCCGCGCAGCCGAGCAATCGTCGCCAGATAGTCCGGCGCGGTGCGCGGTAACGGCGGACTTGCCCCGGCGGCAACCTGAGGGTTGGAATCGTTCGATATCATGGCTGAATCGAGTGTCATCTTACGCCACCAGCATGCCGTCAGCCGCCAATGCCCCCAGGCTCCGTTCGATGATGTGCTCCAGAATGTCGGCCGCCGGCGCGCCGCGCTG
>CAZUPX010000820.1:0-9392 GCA_964622155.1 uncultured Planctomycetaceae bacterium
TCACCGCCGTAAACGCCAGCCATCATCTTGTCGACGTTGTAGGGACCATTGGTGCCACGGGTCGTCGTCGAGTTGTCGAATACTCGCTGCAGATAGACCTTGGCTTTCTTTTCCGTGACGAACTTGAAGTAGTCGCCAAACCGTTTGTCGCCGGTTTTCTCCGAGAGGGCGCGAGCCACTCCCGCGAAGACGGCCGCGTCGTCGATCGAATCGTGTACCGGCTTGATTCCGCCTTTCCAGACCTGCAAGAACGGGTTTGAGCACGAGCCACCACACTCGATGTCCTCCTGCTCGACCCACGAGTTGACGGGCAACACGACATCGGCATACTCGGCACTGCCGGTCCATTCGATCTGCTGGTCGATGATCATGTCGACCTTCGGCAGCACGTTGACAATGATGTTGTAGATCCACTTCGACTGGTTCAAAAAATTGGCGTTGTTGTACCAGATGACCTTGGTGGGCGTTGGCAGGTGAGTCTTGCCGGTGAAGTTGCGTCGACTTCCATTCGGCAGGTCGACCGTCAAAGTCCTTTCGCCGCATGCCCAGTACGATGGATCCTCGCCGTCGCTCAGATGCCGTAGATGCTCGTGAGTAATTCGCACGTTCTCTTCGAGGACGGGGTTGAACGGATCCTCGTGTGTATAGCTGCCCACGCCAGGACCACTCCATGGTGAAGCCTGCAACAAAGCCCCCTTGTAATTGCCCGCCCAGGTGAAAACGCCAGCCCCGTGCTTGCCGATGTTGCCTGTGAGCATGGCGGGCAGGTAGCTGGCGCGGTTATGAAGCGTGGCATGAAAGTAGTGGTTGATCCCCTCGCCGATGTGGATCGCAACGGGGCCGCCGGCCTGTGTAGTCTTCCAGATGTCTTCAGCCAACCGATGAACAAGGTGGGCCGGTGCGCCTGAAATCTCCTCCACCGTGGCTGGGTCGTAGTCAACCAGGTGCCGCTTGTACATCTCGAGGACCGGCATGACCTCCACGGTCGCACCACTAGCCAACTTAACCTTGTACGCGCCTTCGAGCGCGGCGGCGATTGTCATCTTGTCGCCGACTTCATCGCGGCTAACGAACGCAACCTTGCCACTCGTCGTGTCCCACACGCAAAAGTCGCCAATCTTCTCGCGCTGCGCAGGTGTGAGCCCTTGCACTTTGAACGACGGGCCCTTGGAAATATCCTTCAAGTGATAGTCAGCTTGCACGTCGGCGGGCCGCAAACGCTCGAGTGTGTCGGTGCGAACCAAGAGCGGAAAGTCGGTGAATCGACGACAAAAATCGGCGTCGTACCACTTCTCGTCGAGCAGGATTTTCGTGACGCCAAGTAGGACGGCCGTGTCTGAAAGTCCCGGCCGGACACCGATCCAATAGTCACTCTTCGTGCCGGGGCAGTTGTATTCCGGCGCGATATCGACCAACTTGCCGCCGCGTTCCATGACCTCGTTGAGCCAATGCGACTCGGGCATCTTGTTTTCGATCAGGTTCTTCCCAATCTGGATCACCAGTTTCGAGAACCGCATGTCGTTGAAATCCATGTCCGACGTTTGCAATCCATGCACGAACGGATGGCCCGGAGCTTGATCGCCGCGCCAGGTATATTCATTCCAGTCGCGCGCACCCCGCGCCTTTTCCGGCGGCACGCCACGCACGTGATGATCCAACAAACCCAACAGATTGGCGAAGCGGTAGATGCCAAACTTGCCGATCACGCCATGGATTGGCAGGTTTGAGCCGATCTTGATCACGCGCGTGCCGGCCCCCTGCACCTGATCGATCATGACTTGTTCATAGTCATCCTTGGTCAGCCGCCTTACGCCCTCGTCGCCGCTGTACGTGCGGGCAACGGCCTCGATCCCGGCGGCGACGTACTTAAAGGCGTCGTCCCAACTCAGCCGCACGTAACTGTCGTTGCCGCGATCGTCGAATTTGTACTTGGTGCGCAGCTCGGGTCGCTCGGAGAGCGAGGGAAAGCCATCGTCAGCCCACT
This sequence comes from uncultured Planctomycetaceae bacterium, assembly GCA_964622155.1. Lineage (GTDB taxonomy): Bacteria > Planctomycetota > Planctomycetia > Pirellulales > PALSA-1355 > CAZUPX01. The sequence continues at coordinate 1,985 of CAZUPX010000820.1, forward strand.
GTTTCCATCCCTTGCGTAGCACCGGACCCTTGAGGCGGTAAGGCCCGTAGACACGTCGCTGCATGGTAAAGCCTTTGGGACATCCGCGCGGGTTCCAGGCTTTTGTGGCCTTGTTGCCGTACAAGTCGCCGCACCGATCGTGGTCATAATTCTGCTCGCTCCGCAGCATCACCCCGTTACGCGCGAAAGCCCTTAGGCGGCACATGTGGGTGTCATTCGGGGCGCAGATCCACGTGAACGTGCTGTCGTAGTGGTACTGGTCGAGATAGACTTTTTCCCAGTCGCGGTCGGGGTAGATGCCGAGCGGATTCTCCACGCTCACCGGCGTAAAAGCCCACGCCTGCGGCCCCGACGCCACGAGAGCGGCTCCCGTGGCCGACAGACACGTTTCGATAAAGCGACGTCGTGAGATTTCCATAACGATTTGATCCTTGCTGTCGACTCTACTTTCGCTCAAGCTCGAAATCCTGCCAAATCGACACCAACTTTTTGCCGTCGCGGTCCTTTGCGCCGCCATCCCAAATCGCGAATGCCACCGAGGCTTTCGTGCCCGGTTCCAGCGACACTCCGGCAGTCGCAGCATCAACCTTCAACGCTCGCGTCATTACCACAGTCCAACGACCTTCGGTCCACTGACCGTGCGCGTCGACCAATTGGCTTTTAACCGGACGAAATGTCGCCGAGCCAGGGCCTGCCGTCTCCAGCGAGCTAGCTGCGCGCGTGTTTTCTGAAGGCACAATCTGGTTGCCTGCCGCCACGGCCGGCAATGATATCGACGGTTGGGCTGCCGTGTGGGTGCCGGCTCGGTCGTACTCTGCCGAGGTCACCACGGTTTCGCTGAATGGATACACGTCGACGACCACATTCGGGTTCACCTTTTCGATGTCATTCGCCGACTGCCGATCGGCGTCCCAGAACCACATGTCAACTGGAGCGCCCGCGGCGCCCATGCCCAAAAAGGGCTCTGTCTTGCCGCGGAATAGTTCCAGGGCAATCGCATCCTCGAAGTCTTCGCTGCGACCCGAGTCCTGATTTGGATAAGGATCAGACCATGACATGCGGAAGCAAATTGCCTTGCCGTCGTGCACAGCCTGTACCGACAAGTCGGGCTCCGCGTCGTCCCGCCACCACAGGGGGGCCGTTCGTATGGGAACCGCGGCCACTTGTTGCCAGATCGAAGAATCGGCCGCGGCCGGCAGACTCGGCACTTGTTTCACAACGACGCGCTCGCGCGTAAGGACGGTGGCGTCGCGAGTTGCCTCGTTCGACAATGACAGAATGAAATGTGTGAGGTCGGCGATTTCCATTGGCGTCAAGTTCTGGCTCGACGGCATCGGCGTGCCAGGCATTCCCAGCGAGGTTCGTCGCCATACGGAAGCGGGGTCAGGGCTGCCCTTGAAGATGCCGCGCGTCAGGTCACGCGGGCGCGTCGGCAAGCCTTCGGAGTCAACCATTTGTTGCTGACCATCCCCCTTGCCCGACGCGCCATGGCACTGAACGCATGCCTTCGTCACATAGAGTTCCTTGCCGTGGGCAATTGACTGCGGGGTTGGATTGCCCAAATCTACGGCTGCGACCACGTCTCCGGGCGTGGTGAGACGGTCGACGGTCTCCTGCATATCCACTGTCGATACTTCGTCTCCTGATTCGGCGGCCGCCGCCGTGAGAGTATCTCGGATACCCTCGCGGCGCAGCGAGATGATGTGTTCCGCCAAGAGCTTCACGGTGTCATCGCTGAGCTGAGGCCATGGCGGCATCGACGAGCCGGGCATTCCCCGGCGCAGTACCGTGCGAATGTCGTCGAAAGTGGGCACGCCGTTGGAGGTGCTGATCAGGCGAAAGCGGCCCGATCGAAAGTCGCGGGGCTTGGGAAATACGAATTGTGCAGCCAACCCCTTGCCGTCACCCTTTGGGCCGTGGCACGCCGCGCAATGTTGAGCATACAACTCCGCTCCAGTAGCGGGCTTGCCGTCGACCGCCCGCTCCGTAGATGTCTTGCCAGCGGCCGGTTTTTCCGCAGCCGCGCTGCCCTGCTTGGCATTTGTGTCGGGCTTCGTACCACATCCAGCCAGGCTCACGACGACGGCTGCCAATGCGAGTGTAGCGCCGGCAGCCCAGTGAAAACCCGTATTGAATCGCCGGCGCTCGGGTTTCATTGCTTGCTCCTTGCCCCCGTTTACACTTCCTGCTCACAGCAACAAGCGTTCGACTTGAGACTTCTGACGCACAGCATTTGCCGTTCCAATCCTTCATGTCAAAGCCACGTCACACTAAAAGCCCCTGGTTCACCACGCGCGGAAGCATGACCCTCCATTTGCTGTGCGATACCGCGCGCCTCACGTGGCGAATGTGCACACCTCCTGCGACCATTCACCTGGAAGGCACCGTTGTTTCACTCGGAACACATGGAAATTGACAAGTAGCTTTCTTGCGCGTTGGGCTGGGTACCAGTTCAGCAACGGTCGTTTTGTCAAAGGCCTCCTCGACCATTGCGATGGCGCTATCCAAGCGGCGGTGCAAGGGGCACAAATCCCAATGGTGTTCCAGCCCCAATGGGCAGGATTGAATCCGGGTAAGCGGATCAACGGCGTTAACGACCTGAAGCACGGTCAACTTCGCTGGGTCCCGCGCTAGCTTGTGGCCGCCGCCGGGTCCACGCTGCGAGTGAACTAAACCGGCGCGCGACAGGCTGCGCAAGACTTTGGCAAGATAGTTGCTGGGGATCTGCGTAGCCCGCGAGATCTGTGCGGTGGTCGGTGGTTCGACCGCTGCTTGGTCAGCCAAATGGGTCACGGCTCGCAAGGCATATTCGGCGGTTTGTGAGATCATGTGTGCGACCTCAATAATTGTAGATATTTGGAGCTTGATATCCAGATTATGCCACCTATAATCGAATTGTCAATCCGAAGGCTTGCGGCGGAACCCCAAAACCCCCGCCACGTCACTCACAAACCGAACACTTCCAACCACGAGGGGAGACACAGCCATGTCAACCAATGACGCAAACGTACCCGTGTGGCAACTAGTATGCGGGCATGGCGGCCGTGCCCAAGTTCTGGCGGGATTTGGAATCGATTATTGCTGTGGGGGTCGCACTCCGCTTGACGAAGCCTGTTGCGAACGCGGCGTGAACGTCGAAGAGGTACTTCGCGCACTCCAAGAGAACGATGATGCGCAACCCGAAGCTGAACAAATCGATTGGTCACGCGAATCCATGACGAGGCTTGCGAATCACATCGTATCGCGGCACCACGTGTACCTCCGCGAAATGCTCCCGCGGTTGGGAGAGCTTCTCGAACAGGTTGTCGCGAAGCACGCCAATATGCATCCGAACCTGGTTGAACTTCGCGAGGTGTACACGACGATGTGGAACGAGTTGCATGATCACATGATGAAAGAAGAACTCGTGCTATTTCCGTTCATCCGGTCTCTGGAGCAAGCCCTCCAGGCCGGGCAGCCGGTCCCACGCTTCAGCTTCAATTGTGGGAGCGTGCGAGCAGCCATCCATGTCATGGAGGACGAACATCAGAGTGCCGACAAGGCATTACTTCGAATGCGCGAGTTGACGTTTGGTTTCCGGCCTCCCAAGGATGCCTGCAACGCCTATCGCTTATTGATGTTCGGGCTGCGAGAGCTGAAAAGCGACCTACATCTCCACATCCACAAGGAAAACAATATCTTGTTTCCTCGCGCTGCTGCGGCTGAGGCCGCGCAATTTGCGGGGACGTCCGAACCAGGTTTAACGTTACAGCCATGCACAACCTGACTGTTGCGCGGAGGGCAATCTCGATGAACACACGATGCGAAGAAGCGGTGGGATACGAACAAGTTCTGGCCAGCTATCACCGCTGCGAAGCTGCGGGTGGGCTATTTGACAGCTTCTACGATATCTTTTTTGCCAAGTCGCCGCAGATTCCGCCGAAGTTCGCCAAGACCGACATGGAGAAGCAGAAACAGGACGTCATGGCATCGGTGCTCATGGCTCTAAGATTGGCAGCCGGAGATGCAATTGCTCGAGGATACGTTGAGGAAATTGCTGAATCCCACAACCGTCGCGGCCACAACATCCGGCCCGAATTGTACGGTCTGTGGCTCGACGCGCTGTGCGAGGCCATAAGGAAGCACGACCCGCAATGTACGCCGGCGCTGGAGCAGAATTGGCGCCAGGCGATGCGTCCCGCCATTGAATTAATGATTGCTGCGTACTGACCGTCGATCAAGTATGGCATTCGCAGGCACCTAACGGAGACTACTCAATGGCAACCTTCATCACCACGCTCAAGTTCACGGCGAAGGGCACCCAAAGCATTCACGAATCGCCAAAAAGGGCGACTGCTTTCACAGCCGCAGCAAAGAAAATGGGGGTGAGAGTGGTCGGACTTTACTGGACCCTTGGTTCGTTTGATGGCGTGATCGTCTTTGAAGCCCCGGACGATAAGACGGCGACGGCAGCCATGCTCAGTCTGGCGTCAAAAGGCAACGTGCAAACAACCACCGTTCGGGCCTTCGATGCAGCAGAAATGGAAAAAGTGATGGGTATGCTGCCGAAGAGGTAGGCTTTGCTCGCTTGTCGGCCCGTACCGAAGCGCGCCGAACGCTTGCCTTTGCGACCGCACCTTCTGTTATCAGCGGCCCATGTGTATTCCGATAATCCTATAGGACGACAAGAGACGCCCGAGGGCAAAACGCTGAAACGACTTCAGCGAGGAGCGGTCCACCGCACCTGTTCGATCCAAATTGCAAGAAAGGTCGGGCGTTGTGACCTGTGCGAATCGTGTACTTGGGCGTAGAACCCCAGCGACGAGAGGGAGGAATTGCCCATGTCCGCCGCAAAAATTCGGAAGGAACGAGAGTTCTGGTCACGGCAGTTGGACACAACAAGTATTGAGGAAAGAAGGGCGCTTCCCGACGCGCTGCGTTGGATCGATGCCGATCAACCGAAGGAGCCTTTACCGCGACCAACCGATCCTCCAACCGATCGTTTCACGCTTTGGGACGTATAGCGGCCCATGCGTTGCCTTCTGCAGCGGATCGGTTGAATCCGGGCCGTGTCGGGTCGCCGCTCAGTCGCCTGCCGCGTAGTGTTGCGAGAGAAACGCGGTGACGCGCTGTGGGCTGACGATTCCTACAAGTTTTCCGCGCGAGTTGAGCACCGGCACGTGACGGTAGCCGGCAACGACCATCACTGCCAACGCAGCCGCGGCGGAGTCAGTCTCGCAAACGTAGATCGGATTCCTGGTCATCACCTCGCTGACGGGTCTCGCGCGAAGTTCCTCATACTCTAGAGCGACCTTGTCCAGCACGTCTCGATCCGAAAAAACGCCCAGCAATTCGCTGTCCGTTGCCACTACCAGGCATGCAATGTGAAGTCCCGCCAGCTTCTTCACGGCAGCTTCGATCGATGTCTCGGGAGAAATGCACTCGTATGGTTCGTGCTTGATGGCTGCGACTGTCTCTTCACACAATGCGCGCTCGAGCGGATCGCTGTAGTGCTTGGGATCGAAATCCTTCAATGGGTCACGATACTCTTCCGGCAGCGGAATCTGGGGCGACTTATCTGACATCGTTACGCCCCTTCGCGCTCGTGGAAAGACGCCGGGCCGCCAATGCGTTCGACCATCACGCGGAGAGGAAAGTGATCCGCCACGTACTCCATCAGGCCTTTTTGCCCGGTAAGTCCCACCAGCCGATCCGCGTCGTCGACCACACACAGAAAGCGCACGTTCTTGAAATCTAGGGCGTCGAGTACGCTCTCAATCGTGTCCGTTAACTTGACGTGCGGCCACTGCCTCGCCATGTGGTTCGCGAGGCGATCGTTTACGACTTGGTGATCCTGAGCCACCAGCTGCGTCAACATGCTCTCCGTGAACATGCCTACGGCTGTCCCACATTCGTCAACGACAATCACGCAGCCCAGCTTTTTAGCCCGCATTTGTTCGATCGCATCGCGGATCGTTGCTTGGGGCTTCGCAGTCACTGGTTCGCGCAGCGCAAGCGTGCTTACCGGTTCGCTGCACATGTTCTCGCGCAATCCCATGGAATCATCCCGAATCGGTAAAGCTGACCGCGGCCAGCCGTTATCGAGGCAACCGCGATGGAGGACTTGACCCCGAGTTGCTGAATCTTCTAATTGTCGGACTGTCCAGCTAACGAATGGATTGCAGTCGATGCCCGATTCGGGCGACTTCTTGAGATCGTCCGCGCATCTGGCTCCATGACCTTTCGTCATGGGGCTACGGGGATCCTCACGCTCTCTACCTGGGCCGACGCAGTGTCGTCGGCTGAGGTCTTGGCCGGCTTGTTCACTTTCACCCGACCCTTCTCCGCGAGTTTCGCCGGGTTAGGTGTTTCCTCGACGGAAGTTCGGACGAACCATCCGATCATCATTTCTTCCCAGGTTTGTTCGCCCCAGCCGATCGGTTGCGTTGGGTCGGGATTGGCAAGATTGTTCTCCGAATTGTCGAAATGGGCCACGCAGTGAAGCTTCGAACCCTTGGGCACGAACTTCGGCTCCGCCAGCTCATAGGTGTTCTGCCAATTAAAGTCGTACTTGGGAATATCGAGCAGGACTTCGACCCTGCCGTCGGGATACTTCAACTCGTAGCGGAACGCACTGCCCCGCAGGTGCATGTGCGGCATGAATGACAGGATCAGGGCGTCTTCCTTGTTGAAGGCTCGCCAGGCGTGGACCTCGAAATTGTCCGCCCCGGGCGGCACGAGGAAATCCGTATTGATCGCCAGGTCGGTCCTGATTTCACGGGTCACGGTGGCCGGATCGGCAAACACCAGGCCAACGGAACTCAGATCCTGCTGCTGTGCGCCGTTGGCTGTGTAGTGCATTTGAAACAGCAACTTCGAGCCGGCAGGGATTCTCTTGGCCATTCCCGGACCACAGCTGTAGGGTGGATTGCCCGGTGCGGTGCCTACCAACAGATCGCGCTTGATCCCTTCGCCCATTTGCTTCACGGGCTCCCCGGGCGGCACGATGAACACAATGATGTGATGGACGACAGCGTTGTTGCCTGGTCGAGCCTCGGCCTCGCGGATCCATGTGTCGTCGGTGAACCCCGGATCGGCGGTGAAATACTGATATTCGACTTTCCCCTCGGCGGGCACCGTGAAGGGCTTGTCACTCATGGCAATAATCCGGTCGGGCGTTGAAATCTGCCACCCGGACGTGAAGGTCCGCGGTGCCGGCAGATCGCGCGGATCTCCCTGCGGCGCGCCGTTGGCGACCCAGGTGGCGATCAGCTCCTTCTCGCGATCGGTCAGGCGGCTATCGTTGGAGAAGTGTCCAAACCTCGGATCGGCGTGCCAGGGAGGCATGCGATTCTCGCGAACCACTTCCTCGATCATCGGGGCCCAGCCCGAAATTTCTTCGTAGTTCGACAGGCTGAACGGCGCGATT
>CAZUPX010000821.1:0-4312 GCA_964622155.1 uncultured Planctomycetaceae bacterium
CTCTACGAGGGCCGCATGCCGCAGCCAACTAGCAAATGACGTTCCCTGCCCGCCTGACACAAAAATAATTACAGGCCCCGTATTGGTCAGGATGACGACACCCGCTCGCTTCTCGGGCACGATCGCCGCCAGCGAATGATAACCGCCGGTACCGCCGTTGTGCCAAATCGTGCCCTTGTCGGGCTGAATGTGCCACGCCAGGCCCATTTCCAATTTGCCGTCGCGCGACTTGAAATGGACGGACTGGCTGTCGGCGATGGCCGCGTCGAACGACGTCTTCGTAAGGGCCAAATTCGCGGCCAAGAACTTGAGCATGTCCACGGTCGTCGAGCGAATAGCGCCCGCTCCGGCTAGTGTCGGCAAGTCCCAGTTCGCGACGGGGTTATTCTGCGCATCGTGTCCGACGGCAAGCCGCGCTTTGCGTGCATCGCCCAGCGTGATGCACGTGTCGCTCATGCCCAGCGGTTCGCAGATCCGTTTTCGCAACAGCTCCTCGTACGAGGTTCCGTGCTTGAGCGCCAGCGCGTGGCCCAACAGACCCACGCCCAGGTTGCTGTATTCGTAACGCTCGCCCGGGTCGCGCGGCAGATTGTACTTGGAGACAAATTCCGCCATCTGATCAACCGTGTAGTCGGCGTACGGGTTGGTCTGGTCTTTTGGGCTGAAGTTTCGGGGCATACGGGGTAGGCCCGACGACTGGGTCGCCAGGTCGACCAGCGTGATTTCGCGCATCCCCCGCTTGGGCACTGTCATCGACTCGCCTAGCAACTTTTGCACCGGGTCGGTCAGCTCGACCTCGTGCCGCTCGACCATCTGTGCCAGCAGCAAGCCCGTAAAGACCTTGGTGATCGAGCCGATTTCGAAAACGGTGTTGCCCCGTGGCGGCGTTGGATCGTCTTCCGACGTACGGCCGTAGCCGACAACCTGAGTCCCTTTTTCATTGATCAACCCCACGGCAGCGCCGTACACCCAGCCGCCGTCGATCAATGGCCTGGCCAGGGCGTCCAGCTTCGCCGCATCGACGACTTGGCCGGTCGCGCTTCGTCCGAGAAACCCCGCCAAACAAACGGCAATGGCAATCGACAATGGCAACGTGCACTTCATGGCGTTGTGCTCCTAAGACTCAAAACCCAACCTGATTTTTTGAATTGCGTGGTCTCATCACCGTCATTAGAGTGGTTCGAGAGCGTGGCCTGAACCAACAAATCATCAACGCGAGGAGAAATCACCATGTCGCGCTATCGGTCAATTGTACTGAGCGCTGTGTTTGCCGGCAGCATTTGCAGCATACTGTTTCTCGGCAATTCTGGTCAGATCGCGGGACGCATTTCGGCTGCTCAAGCCCAAGGTGCCAATGCGGACCCCAATAGCGACCTGGCCGAATTGAAGGCCGAGTTTGCGCGATTGAAATCCGACAGCTCGGCGGCCGCGGCCATGAATGAGGTCGATTACCACTCGCAAAACCTTTGGTTCGCGGGAAGAGCCGGAAACTGGCCATTGGCCAATTATTACTGGGAAAAAGTTCTATTGCACATGCGAGTGACGAAGGGGGCGAGTCTGGCTGGAAAGGCGAATGGAGAACAACAACGGACGGCGGAGGACATTTCCAAGCTGATCGAACGATCGACCAACATGCGAGTTGCCACCGCCATTGAACGACGCGACGTGGTGATGTTCGCGACCAACTACCGCACGATGCTCGAGGGGTGCTATCAATGTCACAAGGCGGTCGGCAAGCCGTTCCTGCGACCAAGAATGCCCGTCAAGCCAGCCCAAGCGATCATCACCGTCGATGCCAGCGCAACCTGGCCACAGTAGTGTCGTACGAGTTATTCGCCAGTTGTCAGCTCATCTTGCGGATGATCCAGTCGCCCAGGCTGGGAGAAAGCTGCGAGATCGCGAAGATCAGCCGCGCGCGGCCGGGCACAACCAGTTCGGGATTGCGCCGCTCGCACGCCCTCAATATCCGCTCGGCCAGACGATTCGGATCGATCAGGTTGATCTTCACGCCGCCGCCCGGCTTGCGCGCCTCGGACGGCAAATCCCGTAGTTTCTCGGAAACACGAACGCGCGGCTCGTCGCGCGCGATCGGCCCCGGCGATACCAATAGCACGTGCAATCCTTGTGGGCCAAGTTCCAGACGCAGTTGCTGCGAATAGGCGCTCACGGCGTGCTTGGTCGCTGAATAGGCGCCCATATAGCGGGCAGCCGACTTGCCGGCCAGTGAGCCGATGTTGACCAGATGTCCGCGCGCGGCCAGAAGCTGGGGCATCGCCGCACGCGTGCAGCGAACTAAAGCCGCAACGTTCAAGTCAAACAATTCCGCGAACTCTTCCGGCGCCGTGTCGATCGCCATCCCACGCGCCGAGCGTCCGGCGTTGTTGACCAGCATGTCGAGCCGCCCAAAACGCTCCATCGTCCGGGCAAAGATCTCGTCCACGCCCTCTTGTCGCGTGATGTCCGCGGGCACCGCCAGTACGTCTCGCCCGTTGGCGGCCAGTTCGTCTGCGACGGCTTGAAGCTTCTCAGCCCCACGGGCCACGATCACGACCCGCGATCCGCGACTGACGAGCGCTTTGGCGATCGCGCGGCCCAACCCGCTCGATCCACCAGTGACCAGCGCCACTCTCCCCTGCCAGCCGCCATTGACCACCGAATGGCTCCTCGATGAGGTTCGCGTCGACTTGCCGCTTGGCGACCCTGTGCGCCCGCGGCTTCGCAACATCTTAACGGAGCCAATCGTCGTTAACCAACGGTGCGGATGCGATACGGTTCGCGCTGAGCCCGCTTGAGCATACCGTCGGCCTCGCTGTCGCCGACAAACTGCTGGTTGGCTGCGTCCCACGTCAACTTGCGGCCCAAGCGGATCGATAGATTGGCGAGATGGCAGGCACTAACCGAGCGGTGCTGACTTTCGACGTCGGAGATCGGCCATTTACCGAACTTCCAGGCCTCGAAGAAGTTGCCCATGTGGTCGCCCATCTTAGCCGTGTTGCCTTTATACAGTTTTTCGACCGCCTGCATGATCGAGTCCTTCAGTGCGGGGTCAGCGTCCTGCTCTTCGATCGGCTTGCCGGTGATCCGGCCACGGTTGACGTAAATGCGGCCGTTTTCTCCTTCGAACAACACCCCCTCGTCGCCGGGCGGTTGCGCGAGCATCTGCACGTGCACGTCGCCGGGGTACATGAAGTTGACCGTCACCAGCTTCGGCGTGTTGAACCCACCCGGCGGTGTGTCGGGCAATTGAGTCGCAGTTCCGTCGATCGTCATCGGACCGGAGTTCTCGACGTCGAGCGCCCAATGGACAACGTCCATGTGGTGCGCACCCCAGTCCGTGGCGATGCCGCCCGAATACTCGTACCACCAGCGAAAGCGGAAATGGCACCGTTCTGGGCAATAATCGACCGCGGGCGCCTGACCCAGCCAGAAATCCCAATTCAGTCCCTCTGGCACGGGCTGAGACGGAAACGGCCCGCCCTGCTCGGTCGAGAGCGGCAAGTTGACGGTGACTTTCTTAAGCTTGCCCAGGCGTCCGCTGCGCACGGTGGCGACCGCCCGGCCAAACAGCGCGAATTGATCCCCTCTTTGCTGAGTGCCGACCTGCATCACTTTGCCGGTCTTCTGAACTGCTGCGACAATTTGTTTGCCTTCATAAATCGTCAGCGTGAGCGGCTTCTCGCAATACACGTGCTTGCCGGACTCGAGCGCCGCCAACGCGATCTCGGTGTGCCAGTGGTCGGGCGTGCCGATGGTGACCGCCTCGATGTCTTTTCGCTCGAGCAGCTTGCGATAGTCTTCGTGAATCTCAGCGTCGTTGAAGTGCTTTTCCTTCGCGCGCTCCGCATGTTGCCGATGCACGTCGCAGAGGGCCACTACCTGGCCGTGATTGGCGGCGCGGCGTGCAATGCCCGTCCCCTGACCACCCAGCCCGATCGCGCCGACCAGCGGTCGCTCGTTCGGTGAGTCGTCGGCCCGCGATCTGCCAGCCATGCAATAAGGGTTGGCCGCCAGAGTGGCCAGGCCGGCTGAGGTCTGTACAAAACGGCGACGCGTGATTCGGGCGTTCATGTCGGGGTGCTTCTTTCTGGAACAGCGTTATCAATGAAAAACGTTTTTGCGGGGGGAATCCGAGAAGCACCGCGCGGATCGCTTGTTGAGTTCGCCGCGCAAGAGCCGCGGGAGAGGGGTGCCGCGATGCGAGTTTCGTCCAGTCTACCGTGAACCGCGGCCGGCCACCATCAGGTGATTGACGGCACCGACAGCCTGCGGGCGAGCACTCGCCCTTGAGCTATTGGCCACTTACAATAGAGCC
>CAZUPX010000822.1:0-1769 GCA_964622155.1 uncultured Planctomycetaceae bacterium
TTCATTGTACCCGCAAGGTCCGAGCTTCGAACATACTCCTGGAACACCATGAAGCCGTAGGGTGCCGCTCCGAGCAACCACAGCCCCGCGGCTGCAGCAACGTCACGTGTACGGATTGCCTTTTTCCATGCCCCATGCAGTACAACCACGACGAGAACCGGCGTGGTGAGCGACGCGAGTAAGTGGTTCGATATGCCAAGTCCATTGAACAGCAGCGCGCCCCACAAATAGACCGGCCGCCGCGTCTGGGCATACAAAATCAAGCACCAACATTCTCCGGAAAACAGCGCCGCGGCGAGCGTATAGGTTTCCGTCAGCGTCGCCATCTGCCAGAACGTGTGCGCAACGGCGAGTGACAGCGCCGCGAAAAGCGCCGCCGGCCATTGCCGAGTCAGCGTAAACACGCACCCAAACGTGTTCGCCACTGCCATCGCCGCCGCCAGCGCGCTCACCAAAGTCACGGCGAAACACGGCTCAAACAGGTTGAAGGATACCGCGGACCGTCCGAGCCAGTGATGTAATGGATGACTCAGTGCTAACCCGAGCGGGTTAAGAGGCTCTTGGGTCACGACGCGCAGAATGTGATCCCCGGAGTCCTGCCACTGCGCCCCGCGATTCGCGGTGGCCGCATACAGCGCGAAGGCGGCGTTGAAAAGCGCGAACCATGCAATGCACACCGTTCGCGTTTTCCCACCAGGGTCAGCGGATGGTAAGCCCGGTGATCCGGGCCTCAAAGACCAGTTTGCCATCCATCACGCCCTGTGTGTCCGAGACGATGCGACGCGGACGGTAGTCCACGCCGACTCCAATGATGTAGAGACGCGCCGGTGGTACGACGGTCTCCCGGAACTTGCAGTCGTCTACACCGCCGAACCCGATGAACGTGTCGCAACCGCGCAGCTTGGCCAGAACGGCACTGGCCTGAGCCGCCATTTCCAGCATCAGCACACCGGGAAGCAGCGGTCGATTGGGCACGTGTCCGCGGACCCACCAATCCTCGGATCGAATATCGGCGTACGCGACGATCCGCTGGCCTTCCAGGTCAACCATACAGACTCCGTCAAGGAGCCGGAACTCGAAACTTTGGGGAAGTCGTTCGTAAATCTCGTCTTTGGTCAGACAGACCCGGTTGAGATCAAGCTGTTGAAGGTCAACAAGAAGGGGGGGCGGCATACAGCATAGACTCCGTGTAGGGCGCCGACTCACGCGACAACAGCCGGCCCCTTGAGGCCGGCTGCGAGGTGTGACATGCGACGGACAAAGGAGGCGGTCCGACCCCACAACCGCGGTGGCAACAGGCTCTCGCCGTTCACGCCGTCAGCACAAACACCCTTGAGTGTTTGGGCGAGACGTTAGCCAAAACGGCGACGCGAGCGAGTTGGAACGCGGCGCCGTTACGAAATTAGCTCGTCGGCTGCGAGCGGACCTCCAGAATCTTCTTTCGTACGGTCTGCGCAGTGTCCTTGATCTCTTGCATGGCCTTACGAACTCGTGTACCCGCGGCCTTGTTCCCTCCCGACGCCTTGGCGACGTCATCCGCGGCGGCCTCCACGAGTTCCTTCAGCCGTTCATAATCCTGCATGTTCACACTCTCCGATCATTGCCAACCGGGCGAGGGTATCACATCAAACATTTCGTGGCGCAGTAGACTCTAACCGAGGCGCCCCGAATCCGCCAAACGTATCTTACTCCCCTCATCGGCTCTGCCGCACCAGAAACTGCCCTTTTATCGCCTTTAAGGGCAGGATTAAGCCCCTTGTGCAGTATTG